>NZ_PTFE01000076.1:0-39912 GCF_002936975.1 Bradyrhizobium sp. AC87j1 | reverse complement strand
AGTAGCTAGCCGCGGGCTCCTGCAACCTCTCCCGCTTGCGGGGGAGGTCGGCGCGCAGCGCCGGGTGGGGGCTTTCTCCGCATCGGGAATGTCCCAGTGCGAAGACACCCCCACCCCAGCCCTCCCCCGCAAGCGGGAGAGGGAGCGCACCTCTTCCGCCGTTGCCATGGTGCTCTGATCAACGCGCGCTGCTGTGCGTGATAATGAGGTGCTAGGCTCCCAGCATAAGAACATGAGGGAGCGAACGCGATGGCTGCAAGCAGCGTGCCCGGCAATACGAGCGGGCTGTTCGTCGAGCCGCGCGAGGACTGGCTCGCGCTGCATCGGGAGGAGATCATTGATCCCTTGCGGCCGATCGTCGATCCCCATCACCATCTCTGGAATCGCGGCCACCGCTATCTGATCGAGGAAATGGCGGCCGACATCGCCTCCGGCCACAACGTCATCGCGACCGTCTATGTCGATTGCCGCTCGATGTATCGCGCGCATGGGCCGGAAGCGTTCCGGCCCGTCGGCGAAGTCGAGTTCGCCAACGGCGTCGCCGCGATGAGCGCGAGCGGCGCTTACGGCAAGGCGGCGATCTGCGCCGGCATCGTCAGCCACGCCAATCTGCTGCTGGGCGAGGCCGCCAAGCCGCTGCTGGAAGCCGAGATCGCGGCCGGCAATGGCCGCTTCCGCGGCATCCGGCATTCCTCGGCCTGGGACGAGGATCCCGTCGTCGCCGGCATGTATGCGAACCGGCCGAAGGGACTGTTGCAGGATTCAGCTTTCCGCAAAGGCTTTGCCTGCCTGGCCCCACTCAACCTCAGCTTCGATGCGTGGCTGTTCCATCCACAGATCGGCGAGCTGACCGAATTGGCGCGCGCCTTCCCCGACACCAGGATCGTGCTCGACCATTGCGGCGGCCCGGCCGGCGTCGGCCGCTTTGCAGGGCGGCGCGAAGAGGTGTTTGCGCAATGGCGCGCCTCGATCCGCGAGATCGCGACATGCGAGAACGTGGTGGTGAAGCTCGGCGGCCTAGCCATGTGCCTGCTCGGCTACGACTTCCATTTGCGCGAGAGGCCGCCGTCATCCGAGGAGCTCGCCGCGGCCTGGCGCCCTTACGTCGAGACCTGCATCGAGGCGTTCGGACCCAAGCGCGCGATGTTCGAGAGCAACTTCCCGCCGGACAAGGGCCAGTGCAGCTACCAGGTGATCTTCAACGCCTTCAAGCGCATCGCCTCACCCCTGAGCGAGGCCGAGAAGACCGCGCTGTTCTCGCAGACCGCCACCGACGTCTATCGGCTCGAGCTGCCGTCATGACGAGAAGAGGGGCCGGGATGTTGATCCCGACCCCTCTTCCGTCGTGGCCGCTGGGAAGCGTTCTTGAATTGAGACTATTGTTTGAGCATGATCTTTTCGGAAACCGCTGCACACTTTTCCGGATCATGCTCTAGCCGGCACCCATCAGGGAGGCCGGACGGCGCTCTCCGGTGAGGGCGAAGATCTTCTTCAGCTTGTTGACGACGCGGATCAGGAAGCCGATCATAACGGGATTGGTCTTGCGGCAGAAGGCGATCTTCTTGACGTGGCCTTCGACATGCCATTTGGCATGCGCACCGTCGCGGAAGAAGATCACGTCGCCGGGGCCGTAGCGCTTGGGCGGCATGCCGTCGCTCTCGAGCACGATCGATCCTTCCATGATCATGATCGTCTCGTCGATATCGTAGTACCAGTTGAAGCGGCCTTCGGTGCACTGCCAGATGATGGTCGAGGCGGTGCCGTCGGCACTGGTGGACAGGATGTGCGAGCGCGACACGGGATTGCCCTCGATGATCCAGGACGGCTCGATCGGCCGCAGCTCAAGCTCGACATTGCAACTACCGATTTCAATCAATGCGCGCGACATCTTCTTCCCCAGCGGATTTAATAAAATATTGCCGGGTCTCGGCCCGGATTGTTTCGAAAGATGCCGGGAACGCTAGTCATCGGTTTTTAATTCTTTCTTACGCGGGCCCCGACAATCAGCCGGAAGTTGCAGGCGCGAAGCGGTTAACGCGGCGATTTCCCTGCAAATTCGAGCACATGAACCGATCTTTTCCGGGGTGCGACAAAGTGCGCGGAAGCATAAAACGGAGCCATGCCGATGCCCCTCACGCCCGAGGTTCTGACAGCCAATCGTGAGGCCGTTGCCTGGCTGGTCAGCCTCGATGTCTCCTTCGCGCCGGACGAGGAGCCCTGGTTCACCATCGACGGCATCGAAAACCCCAGGCAGATCGGCAGTGACGGCTCCGGGGGCGCGTACGTGCTTCTGCCGCCGCAGAATGTGCTCTACGTCTCATCGGAGGGCCGCGCCGGAATTATCGCCGATAGGTTCGAGGCGTTCGTCCAGCTCGTCGTCGCCCGTCCCTATTGGCTCGACATCCTCAAATTTTCCGGCGGCGGCGACCTCGCGGAGATGCGGCGTGCGGCGGAGGCGCTGGAGACGACGCTCGACGACGAGGACGAGATCAACGAGGCTCGCGAGGAGATCCTCAAGAGCCTCGACATGGACGAGGCGGACGATCCCGTCGGCGCGCTCTACGAGGCGATCGCTGCTTCCGACGCCATCGTGCGGGCCACCGACGGCAGCCCGTTCACGACACTGTTCAACCGCTTCAGCATCGACAACAATCCGATGCTGCGCAACGCGGCGGCGTGAGGGGGCTAGACGCGAGCACTTGGACTTTATGTATTTGCACCGTCATGGCCGGGCTTGTCCCGGCCATCCACACCTTGCGGCACAAAGAACGTGGATGCCCGGGACAAGCCCGGGCATGACGAGGGGCGGCTTACTTCGCCCACTCGCCCTTGCGGAATACCGGTACCTTGCTGCCATCGGGCAAGATGCCGTCGATGTCGGTCTCGGCCGAGCCGATCATCCAGTCGATATGGATCAGACTCTGGTTGCCGCCTTGCGCGGCGATCTGCTGTGGGGTGAGCTGCGCGCCGTTGACGAAGCACTTCGAATAGCACTGGCCGAGCGCGATGTGGGACGCTGCGTTCTCGTCGAACAGCGTGTTGTAGAACAACAGCCCGCTCTGCGAGATCGGCGAGGAATGCGGCACCAGCGCCACTTCGCCGAGGCGCCGGGCGCCCTCGTCGGTGTCGAGCACCTTGTTCAGCACCTCTGCGCCGCGCGAAGCCTTTGCATCGACGATCTTGCCGTCCTCGAAGCGCACCGCGATGTTGTCGATCAGCGTGCCCTGATAGGACAGCGGCTTCGAGCTCACGACATGGCCGTAGACGCGGCGGCAATGCGGCGTGGTGAAGACCTCTTCGGTCGGGATGTTGGCGTTGCAGCTGATGCCGTTCTTGGAGAGCGAGGCGCCGCCCTCCCATTCGTGGCCATCGGCAAGGCCAATGGTGAGGTCGACCCCCGGTCCGTTGTACTGGAGCGCGCGGAAGCGCTGGCCGTTGAGCCAGTTGGTACGCTCACGCAACACCGCATTGTGGCTCGCCCAATTGCCCATCGCGTCCTCGCGATCGACGCGGGACGCCGCGAAAATCGCATCCGCGAGCTTGCCGACCGCGACGTCCTCGGGATCATCAGGAAACACCTGCCTGGCCCAGGACAGGCTCGGATAGGCGATGATGTTCCAGTTGGTGTCGAAATTGACGATCTTTTCCAGCGCAGGCTGATAGGCCATCGAATTCGCCTTGCTGGCGCGCGCCACCTTGGAAGGATCCTCACCCGACAACAGCATCGGATTGTCGCCGACGATGGCGAGCCGCGCTGTGTTGTCGGAGAACGCCTTGGCCATGCCCTCGTAGAGCCAGCCGGCGGCGCGATCGAAACTGCTGTCGTGGCCGTGGCGGTAGCGCGCCAGCGTCATCTCCTCGTCCGACAGGATCGGTGTCACGATGCCGGCGCCGGCCTTGTAGGCATGCATGGCGATCCGCCGCACCAGCGGCAGCGCGATCGCGGGTGCCGTCAGAAGCAGATCCTGCCCCGGCCGCAAGCCCAGGCCCACCTTCACCGCCACCTCGGCCAGCCGGTCGAGCTTCACGGGATCGATGGGAGTGGCGGAATTGCGGTGATCAGTCATGCGGGGCCCTCTGCCGAAAGTCTGTCGTTCAATCTAAGTCTAGCATCGCGGGACGCAAGTGCGCGAGCACATTGCGACATGGAGAAGGTACGCAGTTTCACGCATTTTGGTTTTCAACGCGTTGCCGATTTCAGCACCCGGTCAACCATGGCGGGCGCGAGCCCGAGGTAATTTTTCGGTGAGGTGAGCGCCTCGATTGTGGCGCGATCGATGCGGCTCGCTATCCGGGAGTCCACGGACAGCGCGTCGGCCAGGCTCATTCCCTTCTCGTTGGCCTGACGGCAGGCGTCATAGACCACGTCATGGGCCTCCTGCCGGCCGAGCTGTGGCGCGAGCCCCATCATGACCGCCTCGGCCACGATCAGGCCGCGGCTGACCGCAAGATTGTCGTTCATCTTCGCCTCATCCACGATGAGGCCTGCGAGTGCGAACTTCGCCTGGTGCAGCGCGCCGGCGGTCAGCACGAAGCTCTCCGGAATCGCCATCCATTCGGCGTGCCAGGGGCCCGTGGCGCGTTCGAAATCCTGCACCATAGCATCGAGCATCAGGCCGGCGTGCTGGCGCACCGCCTTGGACGCCGCCAGCATCAGCTCCGACGAGATCGGATTGCGCTTCTGCGGCATGGTCGAGGAGGCGCCGCGTCCCTTGACGAAGGGCTCGTAGACTTCGGCGAACTCGGTCGAGGCCATGATCATGATGTCGAGTGCGATCTTGCCGAGCGAGCCAGTGACGAGCGCAAGGAAGTTCACGGCTTCTGCAAAGCCGTCGCGCGCGACGTGCCAGGTCGAGGCGGGAATGCCGAGCTTCAGCTCCGCGCAGAGCGCCTCCTGCACCTCAAAACCCTTGTCGCCGAGCGAGGCCAGCGTGCCGGCGGCGCCGGCGAACTGGCCGACCAGCACGCGCGGCTTCAATTGCGCCAGCCGCTCGGCGTGGCGGTCGAACATGGCGAGCCAGATCGCGGTCTTGTAACCGAAGGTCACCGGCAGCGCCTGCTGGAGATGGGTACGGCCGGCCATCGGCGTATCGCGATATCGCTGCGAGAGATCGGCGAGGATGCGGCGGAGTTCGGCGATGTCGCGCTCGACGATCCCGAGCGCAGCGCGCAGTTGCAACACCACGGCGGTGTCCATGATGTCCTGCGTGGTCGCGCCCCAATGCACGTAGCGGCCGGCCTCGCCGCACTGCTTCACCATCTGATGCACCAGAGGGAGGATCGGATAGCCGACGATGTCGGTCGCCTGCCTGAGCAGATCGAAATCGAGCGCGGCGACGTCGGTCCGCGCCGCGATCTGATCGGCGGCCTCCTGCGGGATCACGCCACACTTCGCCTCAGCCTTCGCCAGCGCCACCTCGACCTCGGCATAGCGAGCCACCAGCGCGACGTCGGAGAACACCTCCCGCATCTCGGGCGTACCGAAGGCGTCGCGGAACAGCATGGAATCGAGCACGGTGGTGGAGGCTGGAAAAGCGGGCATCGGCGTTTCTTCGTGGTTGGTGTTTGTGTGGGCGACAGCTTACGCAGGGCACGCGGTCCGGCAAAGGACATTCGCGGTTGAGGTGCCGGAGCGAAGCGGAGGCCTCGAAGGAGGAACGGCCCGGCTGCATCGTGGCCGTTCATCCTTCGAGGCTCCCCGCGCGGCGCCTTGCGTCGCGCGTCTCGCGCCTCAGGATGACGGGTCGATTTCGGACGGAATATCCGGTCAACAGGTCGCCCACAGCGTCTGCCCCAATCGCACGGCATGGCTGCCATCACGCGATCGCGATGAACCAAGCGGCCCCTTCCGCAGACTCACAGTTTTCGACCCAAATTTCATTTTGTTTTTTGCTAGCCGCAATTCGTAATGAGGCCTGAGTTTCGACGTGCAGTTTCTGTTCCGGGACCACCTTCTCGATACCGACCGGCGCGAGCTGAGCCGCGAGCAGGTTCCCGTTGCCGTGGAGCCGCAGGTTTTCGATCTCGTCGTCCACCTGATGCAGAACCGCGATCGGGTGGTCAGCAAGGACGAGTTGATCGACAAGATCTGGCACGGGCGCAGCGTCTCCGAATCCACCTTGACCAGCCGGATCAACGCGGCGCGCAAGGCCGTCGGCGATAGTGGCGCGAGCCAGGCGCTGATCCGCACCATCGCCCGCAAGGGCTTTCGCTTCGTCGGAGATGTCGAGGCCAAAGGTAGCACGATGGGTGGCGCGATCGCGCCGGAGCCCGGTTACGCCGCACGGGTGCAGCGCGCCGCACTCGCGCTTCCCGAGCGGCCGGCGATCGCCGTGCTGCCCTTCACCAATATGAGCGGCGCGGCCGAGCAGGATTATTTCTCCGACGGCATCAGCGAGGACATCATCACCGCGCTGTCGAAGCTGCGCTGGTTTTTCGTCATCGCGCGCAACTCCTCCTTCGTCTACAAGGGCCGCGCCGTGCACATCCGCGAGGTCGCGCAGGAGCTCGGGGTGCGCTACGTGGTCGAAGGCAGCGTGCGGCGGAGCGGCGAGCGCCTGCGCATCTCAGCCCAGCTCAACGACGTCTCGACCGGAAGCCATCTCTGGGCCGAGCGCTACGACCGCGAGCTCGCCGACATCTTCGCCGTGCAGGACGAGATCACCGAGGCGATCGTTGCCGCGATCGAGCCGCAGCTCTACGCCGCCGAGAGCTTCCGCGCCCAGCAGAAGCCGCCCGGGAGCCTGGACGCCTGGGACCTCGTGATGCGCGCCTTGTCGCATCACTGGCGCAGCACGCGCGAGGACAATGCCGCCGCGCAGGGACTGCTCGAAAAGGCCGTCGCGATCGATCCCACCTATGGCAAGGCGCTGGGCCTGCTCGCGACCAGCCATATCTTCGGCGCGCATATGGGCTGGGCCGACATGGCCGCGACAGTGCCGATCGCCGAACGCGCGGCGCTCGCGGCGGTGGAGGCCGATCGCGAGGACGCCTGGGCCCATCACGGCCTCGCCTACACCTATCTGTTCCGCCGCCGCTTCGACGACGCGCTGGCAGAGTTCGAGCTGGCGCTGTCGCTCAACCCGAACTTCGCGATGGCGCACGCCTTTTACGGCGTAACGCTGTGCTACGCCGGACGTTGGCAGGAGGGCGATGCTGCCGCACGTCGCGCGCTGCGGCTGAGCCCGCGCGATCCGCTCGCAGCGATCTATTGCGGGGTTGCGGCCTATGCCCGGTTCGTGGGCCGTGACTATGACGGAGCTATGCAGATGGCGCGGGAGTCGATGCGGCAGCGCGGCGATTTCGTCGGCGCGCACCGCGTGCTGACGGCCGCCGCCGGGATGTCAGGAGATCCGGCGCTGGCGGCCTCGGCCCTGGAGGGCCTGCGCCGCGCCCAGCCCGAAGTCTCGCTCGCCTGGATCACGCGCGAGCTGCCGATGCTGCGGGACGAGGATCGTGCGCACTATCTCGAAGGATTGCGGCGCGCGGGAATGACGTGACGGTGGCGCCGCCCTCTCCCATCGCAGCCGCGATCGCAAGCTAATTAGGCGCTAGTCGTCGTCGGGCCCGAACAGCCTGATCTGCGGGAAGCCGCCGCGCGGCCGGCTGGCGTAATCACGCACATCGGAATCTTCGCGGATGTTGCGCGCGACGTCGTCCCAATCGGTGCGGTCGCGCATGCTTCGTTGCTCGCGACCCTCATAGGAGTGACGGCGCTCAGCCCAGCGCTCGCGGCGCTCCATCCGGCGTCGCTCGGACGCCGCGCGCTTCGCGTCGGAGTCCCTCGCTTTGGCATAGGCGTTCTCGGGTGAAGAGGCCGGCTCGGTCGAGGCCTGCTGCTCAGCCGGCTTTGCGGCTTGCGGAGGCGATGCGATTGCTGACTTCGACTGTTCCCTGAACTGTTCCTTGGACTGTTCCTTGGGCGGCTCGACCGCGGCCGCTTGCGAAGGCGGCGGCGCCGGCGGTCCGGCATTCGCCTGAGTGGGCTGCGAGTCAGGCTTGACGACTTCCGGCTTCGCTTCGGCTTGCGCTGGCGCGGCAATCATTGCGCCGAAGGCTTGCGAGCCGGTGAGATAATTGACGCGTTCCGAAGGCGCGTTTGTCTGTGCCGGCGCGCCCGCGGACTCCGCGCGCTGCGCCATCTTGCTGGTGTCCGGGCCGTGTTTGGACGCGACCGGATTCATGATGTTGCCGGCAACGATGCCCCCGCCAAGACCGATGGCAATGGCCGCGATAATGGTTCCGGCACCGACGAAATAGGCTGTCGAGGCGCGCATTGATCCACTCCCTCTTTGGGGCGAGCAACGCACGTTGATTGCCAGATGTTCCTGATGCAGGAGCGGTTCCCGGAGGAAACCCGCGCGTCAGATCTGCTGCGCGACTTTCTCGAGCCCGATGAGGCGGGCGAGCTTGCGCACTTCTTCCTTCTGATCGTCACGCAGTTGGAACAGCAGCGGCATGGCTGCCGACTTCAACTGCTGGACCTCGTCGCAATTCGGATCGATCTGCGCGCTGGGTGGCGCGTTTGGATTGGAGAGCTTGTTGGCCGAGATCTTGCGGACAACGTTGCGCAGCGCGGTCTCGACCGAAGGCCAGTAATATTCCTGCGACGAGGACAGCTTCAGGCGATCCCGTATGCCGGAGATCTGTGCGTCGGACAGCAGGGTATAGTGTTTCTGCGGCTGCGGCTTGGCGACAACCTTCGGCTTGGCCGGAACTTCGACGGCGGGGACCTCCGCCGCAGCGGGCGCTTCGGACAGGCTCGACGCCTTGGGCATCGGGAAATCGGACGGCGTGGCAGCGGCAAAAGCCTGGCGCAACGGCTCGGCCAGCACGGGTGCCTGCGAAAGCCTGTCGGCCGACACCTGGACCGGCTCGAACGCGGCCGAAGCCAGGGCCAGGGTCGGAACCAGACGGTCGGCCTTGGCGGCGCGGTTGGTGGCGAGCGGCTTGGCCGGAGGCGTCTGCGCGATCATCTCTTCGCTGACGCTGGGCACGCTGTCCCGGCCAAGAATGGCGGTGGTGGCGGCGCCCAGGACGAGGAAACAGGTCAGCACAACGATGGTGATGGCTTTGGACAAACGTCTCTCCGCGCCCAACTTCAAGTCCACGTGATCACTGCCCGACAACTGGGCGATAATTAAGGCTTAACCGTGCCATCGCGGCGGCAATCGCGCGGACTGCGGCGACATCGCCCGGAAAATTCAAGGAAATCAGGCAGCTGCCGAAAGGTCGTAGGCGTCCTGGATGTCGGCGACGATCTCCGAGGCCTCCCACACCGCGCGCGGCTCGACCGATTGCAGCGTCACCGTCCAGTTGCCGCCCCGGCGGGTGCGGGGGACGCTGACGATGTCGAAACGGACGTTGCGGCACATCGGGTGGCGCGCCAGCGCATGAGCGACGCGGACGCGGATTTCGTCCAGCGAAGCCGCTGTCTTGCTGTTGAGAAAATCGAAGTCCATCGCCTGTTCCTCTCGGCCCTGAATGGCGGACCGTGAGGGGATTCTTGGTCGGCGTTGGTTAATCTGCCGTTAAATAAGGGGGGCGGAGGAGCCCGGGATTAACCGTGATCCACACCGTCGTGGCCGGGCTCGACGGGCTGCGCCTACGGCCCGCCCGCCGCACGATATTCGGCGAGCGTCCGCGCAACCAGTTCGTCAACCGCCGGCACGTCCGTCACCCCCGAGGTCGAGTGGCCGCCGCTCCAGATGTCGCGCCAGCGCTTTGGCCGGCTCTCGCGCGCGGCAACGTCAATGTCCTCAGCGATATCGATCGCGCCCCGTGCCGGGAGATCGTCGGGATCAAGGCCGGCGGCCACGATCGACGGCCTCAGCATGCTGGTCTGCAACCCCGTGAACGCAGTGGTGAGCAAGATGTCGTCAGCGCAGCTCTCGACCAGCATGCGCTTGTAGCGTTCGTCCGCCATGCTCTCGCGCGTCGCGATGAATTTCGTGCCCATATAGGCGAGATCGCAGCCGAGCACTTCGGCCGCGTGCAGCGCACGGCCATCGCTGATGCCGCCGGCGAGCACGATGATGCCGTCGTAGAATGCGCGCACCGCGCGGACGAAGGCGAACGGATTGAGCCAGCCGGTCTGCCCGCCCGCGCCCGCCGTGAGCAGCACCAGCCCATCGGCACCTGCTTCCGCCGCCCGCTCGGCGTGGCGGATGGAAGCGACGTCCGCCAGCACCAGCGCGCCTGCGTCATGCAGCGGCTTCACCACAGGCGCGGGCGAGCCGACCGAGGTGATGACGATCTCCGGCCTGTGCCGCAGCAGCACGGCGAGATCCTGCGCGAGCCGTGCATTGGAGCGGTGCACGATCAGGTTCGGGCAGAGTGGTGCTGGCTTGCAGCCGGTTTGATCTTCGTGCTGGCGCAGCCGCATCGCGATCGCGGCGAGCCAATCATCGAGCTGGTCCGTGCTGCGGCAATTCGCGGTGGGGAAGCTGCCGATCACCCCATGGCGGCAGGCCGCGACCATGAGCTCGACGCCCGACACCAGGAACATCGGCGCTGCGATCAGCGGCAGAGCGAGACGATCGCCGAAGCGTTGCAGTCGATCTGATGGCACGCAAATCTCCTCGTCACGCTTGCCTCGCCGTGCGGGCTTTGTCGTTTCCTCCCGCAGTCTCTGTGCTAGCGTCACCGGCAACATTGGCACGCCAGAAGCCGATGACAAAGCAACGAGGAAACATATGTCCGATCCGCTCCACGCATCGTCCCCGACTTGTGCGCAGACGCTACGGGCGTTGTCGCGCTATCCCGGTCGCACTGCTTTCGCGTGGCCCGAGGGATCGCTGAGCTATCAGGGAACGATCGACCTGATCGGACGCATCCAGGGCGTGTTCATGCGGCTTGGACTGCAGGCGGGCGCGCGCGTCGCCTTCCTCACCGCGAACCGCGCCGACAGCTGGTGCGCGGGCGTCGCCGCGCAATTGTCGCGGCTCTGCATCACCTGGCTGCATCCGCTGGGATCGCTGGAGGACCAGCTGTTCCAGCTCGAGGATTCCGAGGCCGAGATGCTGGTGGTCGACGCGGCCGCCTTCCGCGACCGCGGCGGCGAGCTTTCCGCGAGGGCGAGCCGGCTGAAGGCGGTCTTCACCATGGAGTCGGCCGGTTACGGTGTCGATCTGCTGGCGGCCGTCGAGAGCGCGGGACACGCCAGCGCGCTGTGCCTCGCCGGCCTCGACGATCTCTCCACGCTGAACTACACCGGCGGCACCACCGGAAAATCCAAGGGCGCGCTGCGCTATCACCGCGAGAACGCCGGAGCCGCCGCCGCGATCCTCGCCGATTTCGAGATCCCCGACGCTGCACGCTACCTCACGGTCGCCCCGATCAGCCATGTCGCGGGCACGAAGGTGCTGCCGACCTTGATGCGCGGCGGCACCGTGCACATGCTGAAGGGATTCGATCCCGAGGCCGTGCTGACCACGATCGCGCGCGAGCGCATCAACTTCACGCTGTTCGTGCCGACCATGATCTACGTGCTGCTCGATCATCCCTCGCTCGGGAAGACCGACCTGTCCTCGCTCGAGCTCGTGCTCTACGGGGCGTCGGCGATGTCGCCGAGCCGGCTGGTCGAGGGCATCGAGCGGATCGGGCCGGTGTTCTCGCAGCTCTATGGCCAGACCGAATGCTATCCGGTCTCTGTGCTGCGCAAGGCCGATCACGATCCCAGGACGCCGGAGCTGTTTTTGTCCTGCGGCTTCCCGATCGCGGCCTGCGAGGTCAAAATCCTCGACGACAACGACCAGGAGGTGAAGACGGGCGAGGCCGGTGAAATCTGCGTGCGCGCCCCGCATGTGATGGCGGAATACTGGAAGCGGCCCGACATCACCGCCGAGACGCTGAAGAACGGCTGGGTCCACACCGGCGACATCGCGCGCAAGGACGAGCGCGGCTACATGTTCATCCTCGACCGCAAGAAGGACATGATCGTCTCCGGGGGCTTCAACATCTTTCCGCGCGAGGTCGAGGACGTGCTGTCGCAGCATGCGGACGTGGCGATGGTCGCGGTCGTCGGCATCCCCGACGAGAAATGGGGCGAGGCCGTCACCGCCATCGTCGTGCCGCGCGAGGGCGCAAGGCCCGATCCGGACGAGTTGATCAACCTCGTGAAAACGCGAAAAGGCTCGGCGCATGCCCCGAAGCAGATTCAGTTCGTCAAGCAATTGCCGATGACCGGCGTCGGCAAGGTCGACAAGAAGGTATTGCGTGCGGGGTTCTGGAGCGGGCGGGACCGGATGGTGGGCTAAATACCCCGGGATTTTACGGTGTGATTGTGGCCCCGGCACCACAACGAGCAACGGAGTATGCGCCTGCGATGGCCGCCCGATTGCAGGCGAATCAGGGAATCAACTAGACCGCTGATGGGGCTGGGAAGCGGAGTAAGAGATGAGAGTCGCTTCCCTGGAAAGTGCAGTCGCCGCGGTCACCTTGATCACGGCTATCGTCGTGGTGCTGTGGGAGATCAAGATCTTCTACGGAATGTGAACTGGCAGGATGCCTCGTCGCACACGACCAAGCATCCCTTCCGCGGCGGCGGAAGCCTGCCGTTCAATCGGCTCACAGAGCGACCGCTGCAAAGGCCGTCACGCTCACCGCTTCTCGATCACCAGGCTCTGCACCGCGCGGCCGAAATAGCCTTGCCTATCCGCCAGCCGCGACATTGCGAGCCCCGCGCCGTCGGGTCCTATCCAGGAGTCGCCGTCGAGCAGGATCCAATCGCCGATGGGCTGGCGCGAAAAATTCACGGTGAGGTCGGCGTTGATGTAGGTCCAGGCGCGAAAATCGAGCGTCGAGGCGGTGCCATTGGAGAAATCGGCGGCGACCACGGCGCGCATGGCCTGCGAGATCGCTTCGCCCTCGATGAGCGGATGATCGACGCGAAACCAGATTGCGCCGGCGCCGGCCTGGCCGAAGCGGCCGCGCGCGGCGCGCATCGAGACCGAACGCACGAACGGGCTGGTGGCGGCGTGACCGTCCTCGACCAGCGAGTCCTCCGGCATGGGCAGCGTCACCGGCAGCGCCTTGACGTCGGCGGGCAACGACAGCGCCTGGCGCCTGATCTTGAGCACGGTGGCGCCGACGACCTGCACACCGTCGGCGAGCAGCTTGATTTCGCAGAGCTGGATCTTGCGGCCCTCGCGCAAGACGTTGGTCACGATCGTCAGCGGCGCGACCGGAACGGGGCGCATCAGATCGATGGTGACGCGCGCGATATCCATCGGAGCAGGTGTCGGAATGCGCTCGGCCGCCCAGGTCACCAGCGACGCCGGCGCCGAGCCGTGCTGCATGCGCCGATCCCAGGGACCCGCGGCATCCGGACTGGTGAGGACGCTGTTGCCGTCGACGCGGTAGATGGGGGGCATATTGGCTCGGTCTCTCGGCTGGCGTTCCCCGGACGCTGCGCAGCGCGTAGCGGTGCGCTGCAGAGCCGGGGTCCATGCGTTGCAATGGGTCCCGGCTCTGCGCAGCAGCGCTGCACGCTGCGGCGCGTCCGGGACACGAGAACTACAACGGCGGATCGATCGCTTCGTCGTATTCCTTCTTGAAGCGCGCGATCAACTCGGCGGCGGGCATAACCTTCTCTACGCTGCCGATGCCCTGGCCCGAGCCCCAGATCTCCTTCCAGGCCTTCGGCTTGGCGCGCTCGCCGGAAGCGTCGGTGCCGAAATTCATCTTGGAGGGATCGGAGGTCGGCAGATTTTCCGGATCCATGCCGGCGGCGAGGATCGAGGGTTTCAGATAATTGCCGTGCACGCCGGTGAAGAGGTTGGAATAGACGATGTCGTCGGCGGTCGATCCCGCGATCATCTCCTTGTACTTCTCCACCGCGTTGGCTTCCTTGGTCGCGATGAAGGCCGAGCCGATATAGGCTAAGTCGGCCCCTAAGATGCGTGCGGCGCGGATTGCCTTGCCGTTGCCGATGGCACCCGACAGCGCGATCGGGCCGTCGAACCACTTTCGTGTCTCGGCAACGAAAGCCAGCGGCGAGATGGTGCCGGCATGGCCGCCGGCGCCGGCCGCGACCAGGATCAGGCCGTCGGCGCCCTTCTCGATCGCCTTGTGCGCGAATTTCTGGTTGATCACGTCGTGGAAGACGATGCCGCCCCAGCCGTGCACCGCCTGGTTCAGCTCCTCGCGTGCGCCGAGCGAGGAGATGATCATCGGCACCTTGTACTTGGCGCAGAGCTGCATGTCGTGGTCGAGACGGTTGTTCGACTTGTGCACGATCTGGTTGACCGCGAACGGCGCCGAGGGCTTGTCGGGATGGGCGCGGTCATAGGCCGCGAGCTCCTCGGTGATGCGCGCCAGCCATTCGTCGAGCAGCTCCGGCGGCCGCGCGTTCAGGGACGGAAACGAGCCGACCACACCTGCCTTGCACTGCGCGATCACGAGATCGGGCACCGAGATGATGAAGAGCGGCGAGCCGATCACGGGGATCGACAGGCGTCCTTTGAACAAGGCAGGCATGGACATTGCGGGACGATCCTCTGTTGGCAGATCAATGGAAGGTTGACCGCCATACCAACAAGGCAATCTTTCCACTGTCAAGTATTGCGTTTTGCCGCCGGAGCGGATGCCTGGGCAGCAATTTCCAAGCAGCGGAATTCGCCTCTCCGTCATTCCAGGGCGCGCCTCTTGGCGCGAACCCGGAATCCATCGGGCGTCACCGCGAATGGTAGAATGGATTCCGGGTTCGCGCTTCCGCGCGCCCCGGAATGACGAGAGGCGAGAGCTGCTCCTACCCGATCAGATCCGGATTGATCAGCCGCTCGAACGAGAACATCTCGTCCCACTTCTCTTGCGTCAGCAGCTTGCGTTCGGTCACCACGATCTGGTGCAGCGACTTGCCGCTCTTGTAGCCCTCGCGCGCGATCTCGGCGCATTGCTTGTAGCCGAGCAGCGGCTTCAGCACCGTGACGATGCCGAGCGAGTTGAGCACCATGTTGCGGGTGTGCTCCTCGTTGGCGGTGATGCCGACCACGCAATTCTCGCGCAGGCTGTTGACCGCGCGCTCCATGGTGCGGATCGAGAAGAACAGCGCGAACGAGATCACCGGCTCCATCACGTTGAGCTGGAGCTGGCCGGCGGATGCCGCGAGCGTCACCGTGGTATCGAGCCCGATGACGAGGAAGCTGGTCTGGTTGACGACCTCGGGGATGACGGGATTGACCTTGCCCGGCATGATCGAGGAGCCCGGCTGCAGCTGCGGCAGGTTGATCTCGTTGAAGCCGGCACGCGGGCCGGAGGCGAGCAGGCGGATGTCGTTGCAGATCTTGGTCAGCTTGCTCGCGGTGCGCTTCAGCACGCCCGAGAGCTGCACATAGGCGCCGGTGTCGGAGGTCGCCTCGACGAGGTCGCCGGCGAGGACGAAGTCGACGCCGGTCAGCGCGCTGAGGTGCCGGACCGCGAGCTTGGGATAGCCGACCGCAGCCGTGACGGAGGTGCCGATCGCGGTGGCGCCGAGATTGATCTCGCGCAACAGCGCACGCGCTTCCGAGATGCGGTCGACCTCCTCGCCGATCGTGGTGCCCCAGCCCCGGAATTCGGCCCCGAGCGACATCGGCACGGCATCCTGCAGATGCGTGCGGCCCATCTTCAGCACACGGTCGAACTCGCGACCCTTGGCGAAGAAGGCTTCCTGGAGCTGACGCAGCGCGGTCATGTAGCTCTCGAGCCGCAGGATCAGCGCGAGGCGAAAGGCGGTCGGATAGGTGTCGTTGGTCGACTGGCCGTAATTGACGTGATCGTTCGGGCTGACGTGCTGATAGTCTCCCTTGCCGAAGCCGAGCGATTCCAGCGCGAGGTTCGCGATCACCTCGTTGGCGTTCATGTTGGTGGAGGTGCCGGCGCCGCCCTGGATGAAGTCGGTGACAAACTGGTCCATCATGTCGCCGGCGATCACGCGGTCACAGCCGAGGATGATCGCGTCCGCGACCTTGGCCTCGATCGCGCCGAGATCGCGATTGGCCATGGCGGCTGCCTTCTTGACGTAACCGAGCGCCTTCACGAAGTAAGGCTCCTGGTTCATCGGAATGCCGGTGATGTGGAAGTTCTCCTTACCCCGGATGGTCTGGACGCCGTAATAGATGTCGTCGGCGATCTCACGCTGTCCGAGGAAGTCCTGCTCCGTACGGCTCATGGGCGCTCCTTGTTGCTCGCGCGACGTCCTTTAGTTCTGGCACAGCGCGCTGGTCACGAAAGTATCGGTGCGGCAGTCGTCCGGCTTGCGAGCCCTGCCGGGAATCAGGACCTTGGCCGAGCATTTTTCCGCGGAGTCGGCATTCAGGCTCCTGCCGTCCTTGTAACCCTTGCTCTGGCAGAGTTGGTCGGCGGCCTGCTTGCAATCGGGCGCGCCGTTGGACGAGGCCGGACAGGCCACCCGGCCCGACACCATGGTCGAAGGCTTCGCCAGCCGCGACAGATCGTTCATGGTCTCGCTGGGGCTTTTGATCGGCGGCAGGATCGAGGGCAACTTGTCGAACAGCTTGCCCATTTCATTGATCAGCCCGGGATTTTCCGCTGCCGCCGGCGGCGCCGATGGAGCGGGTGTCGACGGCTGAGGCGCGGCCTGCGACCCCTGCTCCTGCAAGCCAAGCGCCGGCGGAGCGGATTGCGGCCATCCGGTCCCGGCGGCACCGAGCAGGACCAGCAGCACTGCTGATATCAGCGTCCCGAGCCGCAAGGCCGGATTGCCGGATCGAACCATCATGACGGCAACCGTAGCCGAACCCGGCCCGGTGGCAAAGCGCTGTGGATCTAGATCAACTTGATCGCCACCACGAAGCCGAGCACCAGCACGGCGGCACCGACCGCCACCACGAGACCGAGATGCTTCTCGATCTGGACCCGGATCCAGTCGCCATAGCGGTTGAGCAGGATGGCGACGATGAAGAAGCGTCCGCCGCGCGCGACGATCGAGCAGATGGTGAACAACAAGATGTTGTAGCCGGCGAAGCCCGAGGTGATGGTGACGAGCTTGTAGGGGATCGGCGTCAAACCCTTGAGCAGGATGATCACCGCGCCCCACTCCGCATAGGAGGCACGGAAGGCGTCGACCTTGTCGCCGAGGCCGTAGACCTGGATCAGCCAATGACCGACCGAGTCGAACAGCAGCGCGCCGATGGCGTAGCCCAGGATGCCGCCGAGTACAGAGGTGATGGTGCAGACGGTCGCGTAGAGCCAGGCGCGCTGCGGGCGCGCCAGCGACATCGGGATCAGCATCACATCCGGCGGCACCGGAAAGAAGGAGCTTTCGGCGAAAGACACCGCTCCCATGATCCAGAGCGCGTAGGGCTTGTGAGCGGCGTCGATGCACCAGTCGTAAATACGTTTCAGCATGGCGCCGCGATGAAGCACCATGGGACGGATTTGTCCATGCCGAGATTGAGGCGAATTATGACGTTTCGAGCATGATCCGGAAAAGTATGCGGCGGTTTTCCGGAAAGATCATGCTCAAACAAGAAGCTAAAGCGCGATGAACCATTCACCCTGATCTTATCGCGCTTTAGTGGCGCTTGCGCGCGGCACGCCCCTCGAGCGCGACAATTGGCCGCCTGGCAGCCACGCGCGGTGACGCGACCTTGGGCAGCTTCATCGGCGATTTCGGCAGCTTCTCGGCGATGCCGAGCATGTCTTCCCGCCGCGTCATCTCGCGCCAGACGTCCTCGGGGCGCACGCCGGCAGAGGCCCAGAGCACGGTGAGATTGTACAGAAGGTCGGCGCTTTCCCGTATCACGGCATCGGTGTCGCCGTTGACGGCGTCGATCACGACCTCGATGGCCTCTTCGGCGAGCTTCTTTGCCATTTTCGAGGGCCCGCGCTGAAACAGCCGGGCCGTACGCGATGTTGCCGGATCAAGATCCCTGGCCGCGAGCACAGCCAGATATAGCCGCTCAAGCGAATCACTCATGGTACTCAAAACTACTCTAAACAAATGGCGAGCGTGTTAACGCGCGGCAATAAAAGTAGAAAACAGGCCGGCGCGGCAAGCGCGACGGCCTGTCATGGTCAACTCCAGCTGCCAGAGCTAGTAGCAGTTCTGGTAGTAACCTTGGCCGCAGAACTCGGACGGAGCAGTGCCGCCGTAGCGCTGATATTGGAAGTTCGGGCCTGGACCATAATAGGGCCCGTAGGAAGGGCCGCTGTAATAGGCGGGACCGCCGTAATAGCCATAGCCCGGACCGTAGTCATAGGCATAGGAGTCACGGGTCGCGGCGATGGCAAGACCGGTGCCGATGGCCGCGAAAGCCGCAGCTGCGGCCGCGCCGCCTCCACCACCATGCCAGTGACGGCCGCCTGCATAGGATGCGGTCGGGGCAAGCGCGGTCAGCGCCAGCACCGCGGCGGTGGCAAGAACGGCCTTTCGGCCCGCAAACTTGGAGAATCGCTCGAACATGTCTTGGGCCCTCCTTGGGACCTGGAATGGACGCCTGCGGACAGGCTCATGCCTTTCAAACCCGCACAGCCTAAGTTGGGTTCCCCAACCCCAACACAAGCTGAACGGGGTTGCGTAATCGTGCCGCAACCGCCGCTCATCTGCCGTTCATGTTGGCGCGGAGAGACTGGCCGCTAGCCGGCGCCGCAAAGCGTCACGAAACCATAACAATGCGGAACCGGCGCAATCGATGTCAGGATTCAAGACGACCGCCCTCCGTTGCCTGCTGGCTCTCTCGATCTCGCTTGCAACGCTCGTTGCACGCGATGTCAGTGCGGCCGAGACCGCTGCGCCATCCATTGCGATTCACTTCACCTTCGACCGTCCGTTGGACGCGAGCATGGCGCCGTTCTTCCTTGCGGCGAAGGACGGCAGGTTCAGCGCCGAACGTCTCAACGTGTCCTTCAACAGCGCAGCCGGATCGCCGGAGGCGCTCGCACGCGTCGCCAAGGGCGACAGCGAGCTTGCGCTGGTCGACATCAACGAGCTGATCCGCCTTCGCGACAAGGAGGACTCGGCGCCGGTCAAGGCGGTGTTCGTGCTGTTCAACCGCGCGCCCTACGCGATCGTCGCGCGCAGGAGCCGCGGCATCCATCTCTTGCCCGATCTCGACGGCAAGACCGTCGGCGTTGCCGACGGCGATCTGTCGATGCGGCTGTGGCCGGCGCTGGCGCAGCAGAACGGCATCAAGGCATCGCGCGTCAGATTCCACAAGATTGGCGCCGCGGTCCGCGAGCCGATCCTGTCCGCAGGGCAGGTCGATGCGGTCGCAGGCTTCAACTATCTCTCCGCGGTGAACCTGCGCGACCGCGGCGTGCCCGGAGCCGATCTCGTCGTGCTGCGTTATGCCGACTATGGCTGCGAGGCCTATGGCTTCGCCGTGGTCGTCAACCCCGCCTTCGCCGCGGCGAAGCCGGACGCCGTGAAGGGCTTCGTCCGCGCCTTGATCGCCGGCATCAATGCGACCATCAAGGAGCCGGCACGTGCGGCGGACGAGGCCGCTGGCCGCATCGACGACGGCGACCGCGACCTGGAGCTGGAGCGCCTGCGCACCGTCCTCGCCGACAACATCCTGACCGACGAGGTCAAGCGCAACGGCCTCGGCGGCATCGAGCCCGCGCGCCTGGAGCGCTCGATCGACCAGATCGCGCAGGACTTCAAATTCCGCAAACGGCCCACGGCGGGCGACATCTTCGACGACCGGTTCCTGCCGCCGGTGGCGGGCCGGCTGATCAACTGAGCAAAACTGACAGCTTCCGCTATATCTCCCGCGCGATCCCTGCTTAAAATACGGGCTCCGTTATCCGCTCGAGTTCGTCGCCCGCATGCCCATCCTCCGTCTCTACACACGTGTTCTCGAACTGCTCGGCAAGGAGGCGCGGCTGGGCTGGCTGCTCGCGGTCGCCAATCTCCTGCTCGCGGGCTCGCAATTCGCCGAACCCGTGCTGTTCGGGCGGATCGTCGACGTGCTCTCGGGCAAGACGGTGGCCGGGTCGAGCTCGGCCTGGCCGTTCCTGGTAGCCTGGGTCGCCTTCGGGCTGTTCACCATTCTCTGCAGCGCGCTCGTGGCCTTGCAGGCCGACCGGCTCTCGCACCGCCAGCGCCAGGCGGTGCTGACCGATTATTTCGAGCACATCCTGCAATTGCCGCTGACCTTCCACTCCGGCACCCATTCGGGCCGACTGATGAAGGTGATGCTCAACGGCACCGACGCCTTGTGGCGGCTGTGGCTCGGCTTCTTCCGCGAGCACTTTGCCGCGATCCTCTCGGTCGTGGTGCTGCTACCGCTGTCGCTCTACCTGAACTGGCGGCTCGCGATCCTGCTGTTCGTGCTCTGCATCGTCTTCACCGCGCTGACGACCTTCGTGGTGCGCAAGACCTTCGGCATGCAGATGGCGGTCGAGGAGCAATATAGCGAGCTGTCCGCGCGCGCCTCCGATGCGCTCGGCAATGTCGCGCTGGTTCAGAGCTTCGTGCGCGTCGAATCCGAGGTAAAGGGGCTGCGCTCGATCGCCGATCAATTGCTCGAAGCGCAGATGCCGGTGCTGTCATGGTGGGCGCTCGTCACCGTCATTACGCGCGCCTCCACCACCATCACCGTGCTCGCGATCTTCACGCTCGGCATCGCGCTGCACGACCAGGGGCTCACCTCGGTCGGCGAGATCGTGATGTTCGTGAGCTTTGCGACGCTGCTGATCCAGAAGCTCGAGCAGGTGGTGAGCTTCATCAACAACGTGTTCATGGAAGCGCCCCGCCTGCGCGAGTTCTTCAATGTGCTCGACGCCGTGCCCGCGGTGCACGACAGGCCCGACGCGATCGACGCCGGCAGGCTGTCCGGCCTCGTCGAGTTCAACGACGTCACCTTCTCCTATGACGGCAAGCGACCGGCGATCGAGGACCTCACCTTCACCGCACTGCCCGGCCAGACCATCGCGCTGGTCGGCCCGACCGGCGCCGGCAAATCCACCGCGATCGCGCTGTTGCATCGCGCCTTCGACCCGCAGTCGGGTTTCATCAAGATCGACGGCATGGACGTGCGCGGCGTCACGCTGACCTCGCTGCGCCGGAATATCGGCGTCGTGTTCCAGGAGGCGCTGCTGTTCAACCGCTCGATCGAGGAGAATCTGCGCGTCGGCAAGCCGGATGCGACCGAGGCCGAGTTGCGCAAGGCGGCCGAACGTGCGCAGGCGCTCGATTTCATCGAGCGCAGCGGCGGCTTCGAGACCAATGCCGGCGAGCGCGGCCGCATGCTCTCCGGCGGCGAGCGGCAGCGGCTGTCAATCGCCCGCGCGCTGTTGAAGGACCCGCCGATCCTGATCCTGGACGAGGCCACCTCCGCGCTCGACGCCGTCACCGAGGCCAAGGTGAATGCCGCTCTCGACGAAGTGATGAAGGGCCGCACCACCTTCGTGATTGCCCACCGGCTCTCCACCATCCGCAACGCCACGCGGATCCTGGTGTTCGAGAACGGGCGGGTGATCGAAAGCGGAACTTTCGATGAACTCGTGGCCAAGAGCGGCCATTTCGCCGAGCTCGCCAGGGCCCAGTTCATGGTTCACGAGACCACACGGGCCAGTGTGACAGCCGCTGAGGCTGCTGCGACTGCTGCCAAATCCCCGTAGCAAGTCCCCACAGGATCGTCGAAATTCGGCCTATTTCATTGCGGAATACCCCGCTCATGCCCCTGTTCTCGACGCACCAGCCGGTATAGGTTTGCGGCGCCGCAAGCGGCGGCGCTGGATTTCAGAACCGACGATCAGATCACGAGCACCGCCCGTATCAGGCGGGTCTCCAAGGACCGGAATCGGATAGTGCACGCCCTACGCCCGCTGCTTCGCAAATCCCTGTTCAACCTGTTCGCTGCGTCGCTCGCATGTGCCGCGCTGCTTTCGCCGCGCGCGGCGAGCGCCGAAGCGCTGCTGCTGATCGAGGCCGACAGCGGTAAGGTGTTGCAGGCCGAAAACGCGACCATTCCCTGGTATCCGGCCTCCGTCACCAAGATCATGACAGCCTATGTGACGTTGAGGGCAGTCAAGGACGGCAGGCTGACGCTCGACTCGCTGCTTACGGTATCGCCGACGGCAGCCTCGCAATCGCCTTCGAAGATGGGGTTCCGTCCGGGAACGCAGCTCACCGTCGATAACGCGTTGAAGATGATGATGGTCAAGTCGGCGAACGACATGGCCGTGGTGCTCGCTGAAGGCGTCGGCGGTTCGATCGACGGTTTCTCCGCGATGATGAACGATACCGCGAAGAAGCTCGGCATGACGCAGACCAGCTACGTCAATCCGAACGGCCTTCCTGCCGACGGCCAGATCACGTCGG
This sequence comes from Bradyrhizobium sp. AC87j1, assembly GCF_002936975.1. Classification (NCBI taxonomy): domain Bacteria; kingdom Pseudomonadati; phylum Pseudomonadota; class Alphaproteobacteria; order Hyphomicrobiales; family Nitrobacteraceae; genus Bradyrhizobium; species Bradyrhizobium sp. AC87j1. Next base: position 17,642 of record NZ_PTFE01000076.1, on the reverse strand, counting down.
CGCGCGACCTCGGCATCCTCGCACGCTCGTTCCTGCGCGACCTTCCGGAATACGAATACTTCGTGCACATCCCGGCGATCCGCTTCGGCAAGCGCACCACCGGCAATTTCAACAAGCTGATCGGCCGCTATCCTGGCGCCGACGGTTTCAAGACCGGCTTCATCTGTGCCTCCGGCTACAACCTCGTCGCCTCGGCCACGCGCAACGGCCGCCGGCTGATCGCGGTGGTGCTCGGCGCCAATTCCGGCACCGCGCGCGCGGTGAAGGCGGCGCAGTTGCTGGAGCGCGGCTTCGGCCAGGACAATCTGACGTGGCTGCGCCCCTCGCTCGGCACGGTCGATAACCTCGTGCCGGTCGACGCCTCGCCGCCGAACCTGCGCGACGAGATGTGCGGCGGCCATCGCAAGCGGCCGGCCAGCGACGACGACGATGCGCTGATTGCGGCCAATGGCGGCACCAGCGGATCCGCCTCGGCCACCGGCGGCGAAGCCCAGGTGACCTTCTTCACCGCCGGCCTCCAGCCGCCCCTGATGAAGGCCTCCGAGCTGATGGCCTCGGCTCCAGCGGCGACCGAGCCCGTGCTGGTCTATACCGGCCCGACCCGCACCGGCACCGCCCTGATCGCGGCGGTCGTGGCCGATGCCGACCAGCAGACGGCGTCCAAGCCGCGTGGCAAGAAGTCGCGCGTGGCCAAGAAGCCTGACGCGGCCGACAAGCCGAAAGACGCCGCCAAGGACACCAAGACGGCGGCCGTGAAGCCTGTTGCCAAGCCGGCTGAGGCCAAGAAAAACGATAAGAGCAACGACAAGAGCGACGCCAAGACTGCGGCGAAGCCGGCGGCGCCCAAGCATGCGGCCGCCAAGCACGACGCGGCGGCAAAACCCGCCGAGAAGCCCGCGGCTAGCAGCGATCCGAAGCCCGCCAAGCCCAAGGCCGCGACCAAGCCCGCCGCCAAGCCGGCCAACAACAGTTAACGGCGCGCCGAGCCGCCCCCCGCGCTTCGCACCTGCGGCAGCGCGGCTACTCGACGATTCCAGTAGCCACTTCCTGACCTATTAAGCCTCAACGACTTGCCACCCGTTCCAGCAAGCTCGATACTGGCAGCAATGAGGCAAGCCCGAGACACAGCGGGCTCTGGTAGATGAGGGGAGTTTTCCATGGAGCGCATCTGGCTCAAGCAATATCCGCCCGGCGTGCCCGCCGATATCGAGCCGACCCAATACGCATCGCTGGTCGATCTTCTTGAAGAGAGCTTCACCAAGTTCGCCGACCGCAAGGCGTTCATCTGCATGGACAAGTCCATCAGCTATCGCGACCTCGACCAGATGTCGGTCGCGCTCGCCGCCTATTTGCAGGGCCGCGGGCTGCAGCGCGGCGCCCGCATCGCCATCATGATGCCGAACGTGCTGCAATATCCGATCGCGACCGCCGCCGCACTGCGCGCCGGTTTCGCGGTGGTCAATGTCAATCCGCTCTACACCCCGCGCGAGCTCGAGCACCAGCTCAAGGATTCAGGCGCCGAAGCCATCATCGTGCTGGAGAATTTCGCCCACACCGTCGAGCAGGTGATCGCCAAGACGCAGGTCAAGCACGTCATCGTCGGCAGCATGGGCGATCTGCTCGGCTTCAAGGGCGTGATCGTCAATCTCGTCGTCCGCCGCGTCAAGAAGATGGTACCGGCATGGTCGCTGCCGGGCTCGGTCTCTTTCAACGATGCGGTGTCGGCCGGCCGCGGCATGACCTTCAACAAGCCAAAACTCTCGCCGGGCGACGTCGCCTTCCTGCAATATACCGGCGGCACCACCGGCGTCTCCAAGGGCGCCACCCTGCTCCACCGCAACATCGTCGCCAATGTCCTGCAGAACGACGCCTGGCTTCAGCCGGCGCTCGCCGCACCGCCGCATGTCGACCAGCTCATGATCGTCTGCGCGCTGCCGCTCTATCACATCTTCGCGCTGACGGCCTGCTACCTGCTCGCGGTGCGCGCCGGCGGCTGCAATCTCCTGATCCCCAACCCGCGCGACATCGCCGGCTTCGTCAAGGAGCTGGCGAAATACCAGGTCAACAGCTTCCCGGCCGTGAACACGCTCTACAACGGCCTGATGCATCACCCTGATTTCAAGAAGCTCGACTTCTCCAAGCTGAAGATCTCCAACGGCGGCGGCATGGCGGTGCAGCGCCCCGTGGCCGATCAATGGAAGGCGATCACCGGCTGCTTCATCGCCGAGGGTTACGGCCTGTCGGAGACTTCGCCGACGCTGACCTGCAATCCGGCAACGGCCACCGAGTTCACGGGGACGATCGGCATTCCCGTGCCATCGACCTACATCTCGATCCGCGACGATGACGGCAACGAAGTCCCGCTCGGCCAGGCGGGCGAGATCTGCGCCAAGGGTCCGCAGGTGATGTCGGGCTACTGGAACAGGCCCGAGGAGACCGCCAAGGTGATGACCGCGGACGGCTATTTCCGCACCGGCGACATCGGCATCATGGACGAGAAGGGCTACACCAAGATCGTCGACCGCAAGAAGGACATGATCCTGGTCTCCGGCTTCAACGTCTATCCCAACGAGATCGAGGAAGTGATCGCGAGCCATCCGGGCGTGCTCGAATGCGCCGTGATCGGCATCCCCGATTCCAAGTCGGGCGAAGCGGTGAAGGCTTTCGTGGTGAAGAAGGATCAGGACCTCACCGCCGAGGCCGTGATCAAATTCTGTCACGAGCAGCTCACCGGCTACAAGGTGCCCAAGCACATCGAATTCCGCAGCGACCTGCCCAAGACCAATGTCGGCAAGATCCTGCGACGCGAACTGCGCGACGAGAAGAAGGCTCAGGCGGCGTAAGCGCGTCTGCGGTTCATGACCGTCGTCGACGATATCCAGCCATCAGGCATTCTCGCCTTCTGGCGCAAGGTCGGCCGCGAGCGCTGGTACAAGCGCAACGACGCCTTCGATGCCGAGGTCAGGCGCCGCTTCCTTGCTTTGTGGCAGAAGGCAGTCGTCGGCGGGCTGGCGTCATGGGAGGCAAGCGATGACGGCGCACTCGCGCTGGTCATCGTGCTCGATCAATTCCCCCGCAACATGTTCCGCGGCACGCCCCAGGCCTTTGCCAGCGATGCCCAGGCGCGCGACGTCGCCCGCCGGGCGATCGATCGCGGGGTCGATGGCAGGGTCGATCCGGTCCTGCTCGAATTCCTTTATCTGCCCCTCATGCATTCCGAGCACCTGCCCGACCAGCTGCACTGCGTCGCGCTGTTTCAAAACACCGAGAATGCCGAAAACCTGAAATACGCCCGGGAGCACGCCGACATCATCCAGCGGTTCGGCCGGTTTCCCCACCGCAACCACCTGCTCGGCCGCGACAGCACCGAGGAAGAGCAGGCCTTCCTCGACAAGGGCGGCTTCGCCGGTTGATGACATCACGGTGAAGGGGCCCCACCCTCACCGCTTCGCCCGCCGGCAATATTGTGCGGGCCCGCCGCACGGTCTAATAAGCGGGATCGATATTCAGGGAGACCGACAATGGCGATCCAGACTGGCGACAAGCTGCCCGAGGCGAAATTCCGCGTGATGACGGCGGAAGGCCCGCAGGTGAAGACCACCGACGATATCTTCAAGGGCAAGAAGGTGGCGCTGTTCGCGGTGCCAGGCGCCTATACCGGCACCTGCCACAAGATGCATCTGCCGAGCATCTTCCTCAACGCCTATGCCATGAAGGACAAGGGCGTCGACAGCATCGCCATCGTGTCCGTCAACGACGCCTTCGTCATGAACGCCTGGAAGCGCGACACCGACCAGCGCGACGAGGCCATCTTCCTCGCCGACGGCAATGCCGAATTCGCCAAGGCGATCGGCATGGAACTGGACGCCTCCGCCAACGGCCTCGGCATCCGCTCCAAGCGCTATTCGATGCTGGTCGAGGACGGCGTGGTCAAGAAGCTGAACCTCGAAGCGATGCCCGGCAAGGTCGAGGTCTCCGGCGGCGATACGCTGCTCGGGCAGCTCTGAGCCGCGGCGGAAGTTCCGTAGGGTGGGCAAAGGGGCGTCAGCGCCGTGCTCACCATCTTCCTCGATCTAGAAGAAGCCGTTCCCAAAAATGACGTCATGCCCGGGCTTGTCCCGGGCATCCACGTTCTTGGCTCCGAGCGGTAAGGCGTGGATGGCCGGGTCAAGCCCGGCCATGACGAGCGGAGAGAGTGAGCGCTCGCCCCTACTCCGCCAGCCTCTGCTGCAACCGCGCCTTCACGATCCCATCCCGCGCCAGCTGATCGGCGCGCTCGTTCTCGGGGTGGCCGGCATGGCCCTTGACCCAGTGCCAGCGGACTTCGTGCTGCTTCAGCGCGGCATCCAGGCGCTGCCATAGCTCGACATTCTTCACGGGTTTCTTGTCAGCGGTGCGCCAGCCGTTGCGCTTCCAGCCGAAGATCCAGCCGGTGATGCCCTGCCGGACATACTGGCTGTCGGTATAGAGATCGACCGTGCACGGCTTCTTCAGCGCCTCGAGCGCGGAGATCGCGGCCATCAACTCCATCTGGTTGTTGGTGGTGTGGCGCTCGCCGCCGTTCAACTCTTTTTCCTTGTCGCCGAACTTCAGGATCGCGCCCCAGCCGCCCGGTCCGGGATTTCCCGAGCAGGCGCCATCGGTATAGATCGTGACATTGGGACGCTCGCTCACGCGACCAATCCTGACGGCATCAGCCCGTAATCGCGTACGCTCGTCACGCTCTGGTGGAAGCGCAGCTTGCGAAAATATTCCAGCGGGTCCTTCGGCTTGACCAGCGCGCCCTCGGGCACGTTGAGCCAATCCACCAGCCGCGTCAGCAGGAAGCGGATCGCAGCACCACGGGCCAGCAGCGGCAGCGCGGCCTCTTCGGCGTCGGAGAGCTTTCGCACCCGGCCATAGGCGTTGAGGAAGGCGCGCGCCTTGGTGACGTTGAAGGAATGATCCGGCTCGAAGCACCAGGCGTTGAGGCAGATCGCGACGTCATAGGCCAGCATGTCGTTGCAGGCGAAGGTGAAGTCGATGATCCCCGAGAGCTGGTCGCCGAGGAAGAAGACGTTGTCGTTGAAGAGGTCGGCGTGGATCACGCCCTCCGGCAGATTGCCCGGCCAGATCCCGCTCGAGAGATGGTCGAGCTCGGTCGCGAGAAAGGCGCGCAGGCCCGGCTGCACCTCGTCGGCACGGTTCGAAGCCGCATCGAACAGCGGCCGCCAGCCCGCGACCGACAGCGCATTGGCGCGCCGAACCGCAAAGTTCGCGCCGGCCAGATGCATCTTCGCCAGCGCCCCACCGACGCCGGCGCAATGGGCCACGTTCGGCTTGCGCGGCCACATGCCTTCGAGAAAGGTGATGATCGCCGCGGGACGCCCCGACAGCTCGCGCAACGCCTCGCCGTCTCTTCCCTTCACCGGCAGCGGGCAGTTGATGCCGTGCTCGGCCAGATGCGTCATCAGGGCGAGGAAGAACGGCAGGTCATTCTTCGCCACGCGCTTCTCGTAGAGCGTGAGGATGAACGAACCCTGGCTGGTATGCAGCAGGAAGTTGGTGTTCTCGACACCCTCGGCGATGCCCTTGTAGGAGAGCAATTCGCCGAGCTCGTATTGCTTCAGGAAATCCGCAAGCTCTTCGGCGGCAACGTCGGTGTAGACCGCCATAAAAGTCTACTCGGCGGCGGCTTCGGGGCGCACCTGACGCGGCAACGGGAAGAACTCGTTCTCCTCCGCGGCCGAGACCGTCTCCACATGCAGCGTGTAGCGCTCGGCGAACGCGTCCATGATCTCCTCGACGATCACTTCCGGCGCGGAGGCGCCCGCGGTGATGCCGAGGCTTTTGATGTTGCCGAACTTGTCCCAGTCGATGTCGGTGGCACGCTGCGCCAGCACCGCAATCCCGCAGCCCTCGCGCTCGGCGACCTCGCGCAGGCGCTGCGAGTTCGACGAATTGGGGGCACCGACGACGATGAGCGCGTCGACCACCGGCGCCACCTTCTTCACCGCGAGCTGGCGGTTGGTGGTGGCATAGCAGATGTCTTCCTTGTGCGGCCCGTTGATGTTCGGGAAGCGCTCCTTGAGCAGCGCCACGATCTCCGCGGTGTCGTCGATCGACAGCGTTGTCTGGGTCACGAAGGCGAGGTTGTTGGGATCCTTCGGGGAGATCGTCTTGGCGTCCTCGGCGGTCTCGATCAGGGTCACGGCGCCGGTCGGAAGCTGGCCGAGCGTGCCGACTACTTCGGGGTGATGGGAGTGGCCGATCAGGAAGATCTCGCGGCCACGCTTGAAGTGGATCGCGGCCTCGCGGTGCACCTTGGTCACCAGCGGGCAGGTCGCATCCAGCGAGAACAAATTGCGGGACTGGGCATCGGCCGGAACCGACTTCGGCACGCCGTGGGCCGAGAACACCACCGGGGCGCTGGTGTTTTCCGGGATTTCGGCCAGCTCCTCGACGAAGATTGCGCCCTTCTTCTTCAACCCGTCGACGACATACTTGTTGTGCACAATCTCATGGCGAACATAGACGGGGGCGCCGTACTTATCGAGCGCCCGTTCCACGGTGTCGATCGCCCGGACCACCCCGGCGCAGAAGCCACGGGGAGAACAAAGCACGATCTTGAGGTCTGGTTTGGCTGACATTGAGCGATCTCGGGACCGAATCACCTCGCCAAATGGGCGGGAAGCGGTCGATGGATGGAATAGGGCTTGGGTACGGGCTTACAGGGAATTGGGCCCCCTTTCGGGCGCTGTCAAGGCACTATCTATAGCAGAACCATTGCGTGGCTACCCCCTCCGGGCTTATATAGCGCGAATTCCCAGTCATCGCTGATGACCACCGGTTTCGCCTCCAGAGGGGTGGGCGAAGCACAAAGGAGATTTGCCATGAGCAACGCACCGCTGATGCCCAAGGCGACCGCCGTCTGGCTGCTCGACAACACCGCGCTGACCTTCGACCAGGTCGCCGATTTCACCAAGATGCACCCCCTCGAGGTGCGCGCGATCGCCGACGGCGATGCTGCCCAGGGCATCAAGGGCATGGATCCCCTCTCCAACGGCCAGCTGACCCGCGAGGAGATCGAGAAGGGCGAGAGGAGTCCGGATTATCGGCTCCGCCTCCAGGAGAGCAAGGTGGTGCTGCCGCCCCAGCCCAAGCGCAAGGGCCCGCGCTACACCCCGGTCTCGCGCCGCCACGAGCGTCCGAGCGCCATCCTCTGGCTGCTGCGCAACCATGCCGAGCTCAAGGACGCCCAGATCATGCGTCTGGTCGGCACCACCAAGAGCACCATCGCGAGCGTGCGGGACCGAACCCACTGGAACACCTCCCAGCTGACCCCGATCGACCCTGTCACCCTCGGCCTCTGCTCGCAGATCGAGCTCGATTTCGAGGTGGCGCGCGCGGCCAAGGAGAAGCCGATCGACGCAGCCTATGGTGGCGCGACCCTGCTGCCGGCGTCCGAGACCACCAAGAAGGACGAGTTCGAGCCGGCCGAGCGATCGAGCGACGACCTCAACCTCGACGCCGTGTTCGCCAAGCTGAAGACGCTCGGCGGCAAGAAGCAGGAAGACGAGGAGGAGTAAGGCTCCGCGCCTCGCGCCGAACGTCCAAATCGATTCGAACGCGGCGGAGCCATCCGCCGCGTTTTTGCTTGATGGCGGGACGACCCGGCCCGGACAGTCGAGCCCCAGGACGAAAGTCAGAAGGGACGTGGAGCGGATGGCACGCAGGAGCTCAGCCGAGCTCGATCACGTCGTCGACTTCGTGGACGAGTCCGACGCCATCGATGGTCAGCACCATCTTCGTCTTGAGCTTCTCGTGTCCCTTGATCCGGCCGGCGGCGATCGCATCGCGCACGGCCTTCTCGATCTCGCGCTGTGAGGTGACCCCGACCTGCTTGAGGAATTTGCGCAAAGACGTGTTGAACTGGTCCTCGTTCATGAATCCCTCCGTTAACCGGGCGACCTACGGCCGCTCAGGATGGTTCAGCATGTATTCGCCGAGGTCGCGCTGGCGGCGATCGGCACGGGCGGTGGCGGCGTTGCGCTGCACGTCGCGGTCCTTGCGGCAGGCCACGTATTCCGGCGAGCCCTGCGCATTGCCCCGGCTCAGGCAGACCGCATCGTCATCGTCGCCGCCCATCGCCACCGGCGTCTGGTAGCGCGCGGAGCAGGCGGAGAGCATGAGGCCCGCAAACACAATCGCAAGAAACGGCTTCGCATTCATAGCAGCTCTTTCGTCCTCATGGTGAGGAGCCCGCGCAGCGGGCGTCTCGAACCATGAAAGGCCCGGATGCAGCAGCGGGGCCTTTCATCCTTCGAGACGCGCGCCAGGCGCGCTCCTCAGGATGAGGGTTGAGCGGAAAAATGCGGCCTATTCAAGCCCCCAATGGAGTCGGTCATTCCGGGATGGTGGGTAAGCACCAGACCTCAGGTGCGCAATTGCGCACCGAGGAATCTCGAGATTCCGGGCTCGATGCTACGCATCGCCCCGCGATGACGCTTCGCGTCACACCCGCCCCTTCAGCGCCTCCCCGATCTCGTCGAGCGTCTTGGGGTCCTCGATCGTCGCCGGCATGGTCCAGGACTCGCCGTCGGCGATCTTCTTGATGGTGCCGCGCAGAATCTTTCCGGAGCGCGTCTTGGGCAGGCGTCCCACGGTGATCGCGAGCTTGAAGGCGGCGACCGGGCCGAGCTTGTCGCGCACCAGCGCGACGATCTCCTTCTCGATCTCGGCGGGCGCACGCTTCACACCGGCCTTGAGCACCAGGAAGCCGCACGGCACCTCGCCCTTGATCGCGTCCTTGACGCCGAGCACGGCACATTCGGCAACATCGGGATGCGAGGCCAGGATCTCCTCCATGCCGCCGGTGGAGAGCCGATGGCCGGCGACGTTGATGATGTCGTCGGTGCGGCCCATGACGAAGACATAGCCGTCCTCGTCCTTGTAGCCGGCATCCGAGGTTTTGTAATAGCCGGGGAATTCGCTGAGATAAGCCTCCTTGAAGCGCGCATCCTGATTCCACAGCGTCGGCAGACAGCCCGGCGGCATCGGCAGCTTGATGACGATCGAGCCCATGGTGTTGGGCCCGACCGGCTTTGCCGCCTCGTCGACCACGTCGACCTGGTAGCCCGGCATCGGCACCGTCGGCGAGCCATGCTTCACCGGCAGCATGCCGAGCCCGACCGGATTGCCGGCGATGCACCAGCCGGTTTCGGTCTGCCACCAATGGTCGATCACCGGCACCTTCAGCTGCTGCTCCGCCCATGCGACCGTCGGCGGATCGGCACGCTCGCCGGCGAGGAACAGGGTGCGGAAATTCGACAGGTCGTATTGCCGGATGAACTTTCCTTCCGGATCGTCTTTCCGGATCGCGCGGAACGCGGTCGGCGCGGTGAAGAACGCGACCGCCTTGTGCTCCGAGATCACGCGCCAGAACGCGCCGGCGTCGGGCGTGCCGACCGGCTTGCCCTCATACATGATCGTCGTCGCACCGTGCAGCAGCGGGCCGTAGACGATGTAGCTGTGGCCGACCACCCAGCCGATGTCGGAGCCGCACCACCACACCTCGCCCGGCTTGACGCCATAGAGGTTGAACATCGACCATTTCACCGCGACGAGATGGCCGCCATTGTCGCGCACGACGCCCTTCGGGATGCCAGTGGTGCCCGAGGTGTAGAGGATGTAGAGCGGATCGGTCGCGGCGACAGGCGCGCATGCGGCCTTCTTGCCGTCGTTCATCGCCTTGCGGCGCAGGCTTGCCCAATCGTAGTCCCGCCCCGGGGCCAGGTCGCAAGTGAGCTGCGGGCGTTGCAGCACGATGCAGGCCTTCGGCTTGCTACCGGCAAGCCTGATCGCCTCGTCGAGCAGCGGCTTGTACTGCACGATGCGGCCGGGCTCGATGCCGCAGCTTGCGGAGAGGATGAGTTTCGGCTGCGCGTCGTCGATGCGGGTGGCAAGCTCCTTCGCTGCAAAGCCGCCGAACACCACGGAGTGCACCGCCCCGATCCGCGCGCAGGCGAGCATTGCGACCACGGCCTCCGGCACCATCGGCATATAAAGGATGACGCGATCGCCCTTGGCGACGCCGAAATCCTGCATGATGGCGGCGAGCGCCTGCACCTCGTTCAGCAGTTCGGCATAGGTGAATTTGGTAACGCTGCCGGCCAGCGGTGAATCGTGGATCAGCGCGACCTGGTCGGCGCGGCCGCCTTCGACATGGCGGTCGAGCGCGTTGTAGCAGGTATTGACGACACCGCCGGCGAACCAGCGGCCATAGGTTCCCTGCGAGGGGTCGAAGATCGATTTGGGCGGCTCGATCCAGTCGATCTCCTTCGCCGCCTCGGCCCAGAAGCCTTCGGGGTCGGCCAGCGAGCGGGCATGGACCTCGTGATAACTGCTGTTGCCCTGGATGTTCATTCCCGCGCTCCCGTTACCTTTATTGGCCTGACCTTGAACCTTGCGGCACGACGGTCGCCCCGCCATGACCCGGATCAAGTGTCGGCCTTGTTTGAGAGGTATTTTCCCGGGAACGGGCCGCGGTTCAAGCTGAAAAGGATGGGTCTCGTCGAAGCGATAAGCGAGCCGTGGAGATCGAGGCAAACTAGCGCGACAGCATAGGTGGGCTCTCTCCCCCCTTGTGGGGGAGAGCCGGAGAGGGGGTAGCCACGAACTCCGCTCCGAGTTCGTGGCTACCCCCCTCCCTAACCCTCCCCCACAAGGGGGGAGGAACGTCTTGTGCGCGTGGCAGCGACTAGCTCTCCGTCGCATTCAGCTTCTGTAACCGGTCCTGCATGACCTTCCTCAGATCATAGCCCGGCCGGCCGAAGCTGGCGTTGCGGAGGCTAAGGAAATCGCGCTGGGTCTTGCGTACTTCGCCAGCCGAGCGCTTGCCCGCCGATTTCAGCACGCGCTCGTAGGTCTCGGCGATCTGGCGGTCGAGCACGCCCAGTTGCGGATCGGCGCAGATCACCTTCTCGACCTCACGCCTGGCCGTCGCGCATTCGAAGGACGGACCATTGCCGGACGCCGCATTCAGCGCCCGCGGCGGCTCACCGCCGAATTTCGCGATCTCCGCGATCGTGCTGCGGCGGCCGTTGGCAGCATTCTCGTTACCGGGATCGAGCTTGAGCGCTGTCTCGTAATCGGCCAGCGCCTTCTTGCGCTCGCCCATCTTCTTGTAGAGCACGGCGCGGTTGTTGTAGGTTTGCGCGAAATTCGGATCGAGCTTCAGCGCAGCGTCGTAGTCGCTGAGCGCCGCTCCGAACTCACCCTTGAACTGGTAGGAATCGCCGCGGTTGGTGAAGAAGTTCGGCCGGGGCGCCAGGCGCAGCGCCTGGTCGTAATCGGCGATCGCCTTGTCGTACTCTTTCATGGCGGCATAGGTGAGCCCGCGGTTGTCAAAATATTCGGGCACCTTCGGATCGAGCCTGATCGCCTCGCCGTCGTCGGCCACCGCCTTGTCGAGCTGGCCGAGCTTCTTGTATGCCGCGCCGCGGTTGGTGTAGGTGCGCGGACGGTTGGGATCGAGCCGCAGCGCCTCGCTGAGATCCTTGATCGCCTTCTCGTTGTCGCCGCCGAGATAGTAGTTCACGCCGCGGTCGGACCATGCCTGTGCATCATCCGGCTTCAGCTTGATCGCCTGGTCGTAATCGGCGAGCGCACGGTCAAGCCTGCGCTGGGTGGTATACACGACACCGCGCAGCTCGTAAGCCTCCGCATCCCGCGGATCGAGCTCGATCGCCTTGCTCAGATCCGCCGCCGCGCGGTTGAGATCGCCGCCGGCTTCGCGCAAGAGGTCGCCGCGCAGGCGCCAGGACTTTGCATTCTTGCCGTCGATTGCGATGGCACGGTCGATGTCCCGCAGGGCTTGCGTGAGGCCGCCCGAAGTCCGCGCATTGGCGTCGGCGCGAACCAGCAGCGCCGCCGCGCGGTCGGACGCGGGACTTGCGCCCTGGTCGATGATGACGGTGCAGGCCGGGATCAGCTCCGCGGGAGCAGCCTTGCTGCCCATTACGCAATCGGTGCCCGCCGAGGCGGGGGCTGCAAGGACGAGGCTCATCGCCGCCCCGAGAAGAAAAGCGCGAAGCGAGATTTTGGCAAGCGAATGCGCTTGCGCGGAAGAATGCGTGCCGCACATGGCAGAGGGCTCCGTGGCGTCGGGTTCTCACCATTGTCGCGGCAGGGAAGAAATGGGTTCAATTTGGGAACAGTTAGGGGCGCGCGGCGCATCACTCCCTCGCCCCGCCTGCGGGGAGAGGCGAAGAATCGTCAATACCCGTCCACGCCATTCAGTCGCTGCAGCCGCTCCTGCATCGCCTTCTTCAGATCATACCCCGCCCGGCCGTACCCGGCATTGCGGCGGGCAATGAACTCGTCCTGTTCACGCTGGAGGTTCTTCGCTTCCGCCGGATTGCGCGCCTCCCGGATCACACGCGCATTGGAGGCAAAGATCTCGCGATCAAGATCGGCGAGCACGCGGTTGCCGCAGATCGCCTTCTCCACCGCCCGAGCCGCACGCCTGCAATTGAAGCTGGGCTTGCCGGCGACCGCCATCTGCGCGCCGATCCGCTCGAGCTCGCGCGCCATTGCCTTGTGATTGGCCTTGGCCTTCTCGTGGTTCGGATCGATCTTCAGCGCCGCGCCGAAATCCTGCACCGCCTTGGGCTTGTCGCCCTTCTTCAGCCTGAGCTCGCCGCGCGCATTCCAGATGTCGGCGAGCCCAGGGTCGAGCAAAAGGGCGCGGCTGTCGTCGGCGATGGCGCGGTCGACCTGGTCGTGCCGCGCATAGAGCGCGGCGCGCGCGATCAGCGCCTTGATCAGATCCCCCTTCGCCGTCTTCTCATTGTCGATCACGGCGGCACAGGCCGTGGCAGCCTTGTCCACATCGTCTGCCGCGGTCGCCGCGAGGCATGAGGCGACATCGACCTGTATCACCGCAGCCGGCTCGCCGCCGGTCGCAGCCTGGGCGGCAGTGAGCGACAGCGCCCCAAACAATACGGCACCTGACGATTGAATGAGTTTTCGAAAACGCATGCTCGTTGCTGTCGGACGTCTGCTTTCGTTCTTGCCTCGAGCCTTGCCTTACGTCTTGCCTCGGGGCCGTACTATCCATCATACGGCCGGATTGGTGCTAGCTTGTGGCGCCGCTCAAACCGGCTTCGGGGATCATCGTGTCGACATTCGAATGGATCATCGCGCTTCTGCTCGGCGCCGTTGCCTTATCGGCGCTGGCGCGGCGGATCAAGGTCCCCTACCCGACCTTTCTCGCCATCGGCGGCGCGCTGATCGCCTTCGTGCCGTCCAGCCCGTCCTGGGCGCTGGAGCCGGACCTGGCATTGGCGCTTTTTGTCGCACCGGTGCTGCTCGATGCCGCCTTCGACACCTCGCTGCGCGACCTGCGCAACAATTGGGTTCCGGTCTCGACCCTGGTCGTCGCCGCGGTCGGCCTGACCACGGCCGGCGTCGCCTTCGTCGCGCACCGGCTGATGCCCGATATGCCGTGGGCCGCCGCGGTCGCGCTCGGTGCCATCGTGGCCCCGCCCGATGCGGCCGCTGCGGTCGCGATCCTGAGCCAGGTCAAGCTGCCCCACCGCATGGTGAAAGTCCTGGAGGGCGAAAGCCTGCTCAACGACGCGAGCGCGCTTCTGATCTATCGCATCGCGGTCGGTGCCGTCGCCACTGAGCATCTGACATGGAGCCAGGTCGCGCCGACCATGGCGCTGGCGTTGGTCGGCAGCGTCGTCGCCGGCCTGCTCGCGGGTTACATCATCCCGCTGCTCCTGGAACGGGTCAGGGAAGCACCCAGCGCGATCATCGTGCAGTTCGCCACCACCTTCATGGTCTGGATCGCCGCGGAGCATCTCGGCCTCTCCGGCATTCTCACCATCGTCGTCTACGCCATCACCATGGCGCGCACGGCGGGGGCGCGCATGCCAGCACGGCTGCGGGTGCCGTCCTATGCGGTGTGGGAAACGATGGTGTTCGTGCTCAACGTGCTCGCCTTCATGCTGATCGGCATGCAGATGCGGCCGATCTGGACGCGGCTGGATGCGGACGTGCGCTGGGAATATTGCGTGGCCGCCGGCTGGATCCTGCTGACGGTGATCCTGGTGCGCCTCGCCTGGGTGACGTTCTATCGCACGACCTTGCGGGTGCTGGTCGCGCAGGGGATCTATCATCCGAACGACCCCAGGGCCGTCGCTTCGCCCAAAGGCGGTCTCATCATCTCCTGGTGCGGCATGCGCGGCCTCGTCACGCTCGCCACAGCTTTTGCCTTGCCAGAAACCTTTCCCTATCGTGACTTCATCGTCTTCATCGCCTTTGCGGTGGTGCTGGGATCGCTGGTGATCCAGGGCCTGACGCTGCGGCCGCTGATCCTGGCGTTCGGCCTTAGGGACGACGACCCCGTCGGCACCGAGGTCGCGCGCGCCCGCGCCGTCGCTTATCGCGCCGCGCTCGATGCGATCGAGAGCGATCCGTCGGAGGAGGCGGAGATCCTGCGGCTCGAATATCGCGCCATCCTGATGCAGGCCGGGAGCGATCCTCACGGTGGCATCGCCAGTGGCGAGCTGCCCGCCGATCCCCTGCGCCGCCGCGCCATCGCGGCCGCGCGCAAATCGATCTTCGACCTCCGCGCCACCGAAGTGATCGGCGACGATGCCTTCCACCGGCTCGAAGAGGAGCTCGATCGCGCAGAATTGAGCGCGGGGGGATGATTCTCTAGAGCAGCACACTCCGCTGTCGTCCCGGACAAGCGAAGCGCAGATTCGGGACCCATAACCACAGGACGTGGTTTGGCGAAGACTTGGAGTTACGAGCTCGCCCGGTAACTCGACCCTGTGGTTATGGGTCCCGGGCTCGCGCTACGCGCGCCCCGGGACGACAGCGGGGTTTGAACCAAACCCCACCTCCCCAGACTCATTCCTGATGACGACTCTGACCGACGACCGTCGTGTACGCGCGCGAGATGCGTCGCCTGCGCGATATTTTTATCTGCATATGGCCCTGGCCTGCGCGGCCACCGCGTTTCTCGGCTTCGCACCGACCTATTGGGTTCCCCTCGCCAACCGGACGCTGTCCGCAAGCCCCGTGATTCACTTTCACGGACTCTTGTTCTTCACCTGGTCTGTCTATTTCGTGCTTCAGACCTGGCTCGCCGCCTCGGGGCGCGTGGTCAATCACCGTTCTCTCGGCATCGCCGGCGTGTCGCTCGCCACCGCGATGACGATCTTCGGCTTCCTCGCCTCCGTGCATGTGATGCAGCACTCCGCCGCGCTCGGGCAGAAAGAGGCCGGCATCGGCTTCTCGATCGTGCCGATGAGCGGGATTGCGTTCTTTGCAATCGTGTTCGTGCTCGCAATCATGAACACGCGCAGACCCGAGATTCACAAGCGCCTGATGCTGCTCGCCGCGGTCTCGATCCTCGATGCCGCGATCGCGCGATGGTTCCTGACCTTCCTGGCGCCTCCGGGACCGCCCGGCCCGCCGCCGGTGCCGGTGACGATCGCGCCGGCCGTCGTCGCATCGCTGCTCCTCGTCGTCGCCATGGTGCGCGACTGGCGCACCGAAGGCCGCGTGCATCCGGTCTACATCTATGGCACGCTCGCGCTGCTGGCGGTGAAGGTCCTGAACTGGCCGATCAGCGAGACCGCGGCGTGGCATTCGTTCGCCGGCGGAATTCTGGCGCTGGCGCAGTAATCACCGCTGTCGTCCCGGACAAGCGAAGCTCCAGGCAACGCGAAGCGTTGACTGGGGCGTAGCGCAGATCCGGGACCCATAACCACAGGCCGTGGTTTGGCGAAGACTCGGAGTTACCGGCTCGCGCTACGACTTCTCCCTGTGGTTATGGGTCCCGGGTTCGCGCGTTGCGCGCCCCGGGACGACAGCAGAGATTGAAATCACGCCCCCGCCTTGCACGTGATCCCGCCGTCGACCACGAGCTCGATCCCGGTCACATATTTCGACTCGTCCGACGCCAGAAACAGCGCGGCGTTGGCGACGTCGAAGGCATCGCCCATGTGCCCCATCGGCACCTGCGCATCGCGCGCGCGCCACATCGCCTCGACATCGCCCTTGGCGTAGCTGGCGGCAAGACCGGCAGAGTGTTCGACCATCGGCGTCTTCATCAGGCCGGGCAGGATCGCATTTACTCGCACATGGTGGCGCGCGAACTCGATCGCGGTGGTGCGCGTCATCTGATTCATCGCCGCCTTCGAGGTGCCATAGGTGACGTAGGAGATGCCCATGTGGCGGATCGAGGCGATCGAGGAGATGTTGATGATCGAGCCGCCGCCCTGCTTCACCATCACTGGAATGACGTGCTTCATGGCGAAATAGGCGCTCTTGAGGTTGACGCTGAAGACGCGGTCCCAGCTCTCCTCGGTCACCTCGACCACGCTGCCCATCTCGGCGATGCCGACATTGTTGTCGAGCACGTCGATGCGGCCATAGGCCTTCAGGCACGCCGCCACCATCGCCTCGATCTCGGCAGACCGGGACACGTCGGCCGTGAACGCGGTCGCCTTGCCGCCTTCGCCCGTGATGATCTTTGCAGTCTCCTCGGCCGCGGCGCCGTTGCGATCGACGCAAAACACCTGCGCGCCCTCGCGCGCAAAGGTCACGGCGGTCGCCTTGCCGTTGCCCCAGCCGGGCCCGATCGAGCCGGCGCCCACCACCATCGCAACCTTGCCCTTGAGCCGATCCATCGTGTGTCTCCTTGTTGTTGTTCTTGTTGTAGCCCGGATGGAGCGTAAGCGTAATCCGGGGCCACTGTCCGGGATTGCGCTTCGCTCCATCCGGGCTACGGATCGTTGCACACCTTCATCGTGGTGACGTTAGCACCAATGGGATGCCCGACAATCTCCGACAGCGTCCGGCACTGTCCGTCATGGCACAGCCGCCATTCACCGGCGGCGCCCGAATTGCCGAGCATGACCTCCTGCATCGGTGCCTGCGCGGGCTGCCACTGAAACCAGCCGTCGACCAGCCGCGCCTCGGGCGGCGGCTCCATGCCGGGGCCGGTGCCCTTGACGCGGGCCTGCACCAGTTCGAGACCGGCGGGGGTGACGCGCCAATCCTCCTGCCAGTCGACTTTCGCGATCGAATGCGTCCAGACCAGCGTGAACGCGGACAGCGCCAGCGCCTTCCCGCCGAAAGCGGTTGCGAAGCAGAGGCTCACACCGCCTCGACCGGCACCGGTGGGCGCTGCCGCCATTGCCACAGCACGATCGCCGCCGTCAGCAGGAAGCCCGCGGTGTCGCTGAACGGGAAATCGCCGAGCAGGCAGAACGCGGCGCCGAGCGCGACCAGGCGCTCGATCAGCGTCAGCCGGGTGAACAGGAAACCGATCGCCACCATGCCGAACAGGCCGATCGCTGCCAATGCCTTGACGGTCGCCAGCGCCACCGCGCCGTAGAAGCCGAGCTTGGCCGCCATGGGGTCGCCGGCTTGCAGCATCAATGCCGGCGAATAGACGAATATGAAGGGAATGACGTAGCCGGCGAGCGCGATGCGCATCGCCTCCCAGCCGATCTTGTCCGGGTTCTCCTTCGCGATCGGCGCCGCCGCGAGCGCGGCGAGCGCCACCGGCGGCGAGAGGTCGGCCATGATGCCATAGTAGAACGCGAACATGTGGCTCGCGATCAAGGGCACCCCTA
>NZ_PTFE01000075.1:0-41615 GCF_002936975.1 Bradyrhizobium sp. AC87j1 | reverse complement strand
GAGGGGGCCACGATCATGGCGCTGCGGATCGAAAAACTGCCGGCAGGTCCGCAAAAATTGGCCCAGGCGCTCGTTGCGTGCGACGGGATCGCCGCCGTGCAGATCGGCGCAACCGACGAGGCGCGGACGTTGGTGCCGACGACTGAGAAGGGCATGCGGAAGGACGAGGGCTTTTTCGCCGGGCTTCTGCTGGTCGAGGCACTCGACGAGGCCTCGTTGCAGGCCGCCTTGCAGCAGGCGCGCACGATTGCGCCTGACGTCATGGACCGGGCGAGCGAGCCGGAAGTCTATCAGGGTATGTTCGCGCTCGACGCCCGCATCGCGGATTTCGACTGATGGCCACGTTCTCGCTCGCCGCGTTAACCGTGCTCGAGCTGGCGCCGCCCGAGATGATCGAGCTGGCGGCGCGTTGCGGCTACGACAAAGTCGGGCTGAGGCTGTTGCCGGCAACGCCTGGCGGGGTCGCCTACCGTCTGATGGACGATGCGCCGCTGTTGCGGGAGACACTCCGGCGGTTGCAGTCGACGGGCGTGACCGTCGCCGATATCGAGGTCGTTGCATTCAGACCGGAGACGGATGTTGGCTCCTTCACACCCTTCTTCGAGGCGGGGGCGCGCCTCGGCGCCAAACACATTCTCGTCGCCGCCTACGATCCGGATCTGGCACGATTTTCCGACCGCTACCGGCAGTTTTGCGAGGCGGCGGCACAGTACGGTCTGACGTCCGATCTCGAATTCATGCCCTGGACCAGCGTTCCGGACCTCGAGACCGCAATCCGGCTCGTCGGTGGTATCGATCATCCCGCTGCCGGCATTCTGGTCGATGCGCTGCATTTCGATCGATCGCAGAGTTCGCTTGGGGATCTCCGCACCATCCCCGCGCGGCGGCTGCACTACTGGCAACTCTGCGACGGTCCGGCCGAACGCCCGTCGACGACGGAGCAGCTCATCCATGCCGCGCGCGAGGAGCGGATGTTTCCGGGCGAGGGCGGCCTAGATATCGTCGGACTGGCGAGGGCGATGCCGGACGACCTCACCATCAGCATCGAGGTTCCGACCGTCCAGTTGGCGAAGACTGTTGATGCCGAAACGCGTGCGCGCCGGGCGCTCGCGGCGGGTAAGACCGTGGTCGAGAGGGCGCGCGCGAACTCCTGAAGGAAGGGTGCTCCGGATGCCGGAAGGCGATCGCTCCTGGGACGTCGAGACCGATCTGCTGGTCGTGGGCGCAGGTGCGGCCGGAATGACGGCAGCGCTGGTCGGTGCCCTCGAAGGCCTCAACGTTGTCCTTTG
Organism: Bradyrhizobium sp. AC87j1; assembly: GCF_002936975.1. NCBI lineage: Bacteria > Pseudomonadati > Pseudomonadota > Alphaproteobacteria > Hyphomicrobiales > Nitrobacteraceae > Bradyrhizobium > Bradyrhizobium sp. AC87j1. The sequence continues at coordinate 40,326 of NZ_PTFE01000075.1, read as the reverse complement.
CGAAAAGTCGGAGATGGTTGGCGGGACGACCGCGACCTCTGCCGGTACCGTCTGGATCCCGGGCAGCCGGCAGGGACAGCTTGCCGGAACGCCCGATACGGTCGATGCCGCGCGCACCTATCTGACCGCGATGCTCGGCGAGCACGCAACTGACGAACGCCTGGATATGTTCCTCAAGGCCGGGCCGGTCGTGCTCGACTATCTCGAGCAGAAGACAAACGTGCGGTTCGCTGCGCCGCCGGTCCATCCCGACTACAAACAGCTTCCGGGGGCGGCGATCGGCGGTCGCGCGCTCGGGGCCGTTCCGTTCGACGGCCGCAAGCTCGGCGACGATTTTGCCCGGGTGAGGCCGCCGCGCCGGGAATTCATGGTTCTCGGCGGCATGATGGTCGGGAAGGCGGATATTCCTGCGCTGCTGGCGCCCTTCCGCAACTGGACGAATTTTCGGCACGTCATCGGTCTTCTGACCCGACATGCGCTGGATCGCATCAGCCACAAGCGCGGAACACGCCTGATCATGGGCAACGCGCTTGTCGCAAGACTGCTTGAGGGCGTCCGCCGCGCCGGCGTCGACCTGAGATTTGAGACGGTACTTCGCGAGATCATCTGCGATGGCGACGATGTCGCCGGCGCGGTGCTCTCGGCTCCGATCGGAGAGGTGGCCGTCCGCGCCCGCAAGGGCGTGGTGCTGGCGACAGGCGGCATCGGCTGGAGCCGTGAGCTGCGCGAACGGCTGTTTCCCGAAGCCGCACGCCGCTTTTCGCTCGCGCCTTCATCCAACACTGGAGACGGTATCCTGACGGCCGAACGCGTCAACGCCGTCGTCGAGCGCGACCTCGAAAGCCCGGCCTTATGGATGCCGAGTTCGGTGATGGCGCAGGCCGACGGCCATGTGTCGGTCTTCCCGCACATCATGCTCGATCGTGCCAAGCCTGGATTGCTCGCCGTCAACAAATCGGGGCGCCGCTTCGTAAATGAAGCCGACTCCTACCACGACTTCGTCGCAGCGATGTTGCGCTCGAACGCTTCGGCAGCGACGGCCTTCCTAATCTGCGACCGCGCATTCATCAGGGATTTTGGTATCGGGCTGGTTCACCCCGGGACCAGCAATCTGAGCGGCTTCCTGGAGGCAAAGTACTTGCTGGAGGGCGAAACCATCGGGGCGTTGGCCCACAAGATCGGCGTGGACGGCGACCAGCTTGTTCAAACAGTCGAGCGATACAATGGCTTTGCCGAAATCGGCGTCGACGAAGACTTTGGCCGGGGCTCCAGCGAACTGAACCGGGTCAATGGCGATTCCCGGAGCAAGCCAAATCCGTGCCTGCGACGGATCGGGCCAGGACCATATTATGCGGTGACTGTCTGGCCGTCGGATCTAGCCAGCAGCGCTGGCTTGCGCACCGATTCATGCAGCCGCGTCTTCTCCCGCGACGGGAAGATTCTATCCGGGTTATACGCGGTCGGTACCGACTCATCCTCGATCTTCCGCGGCACCTACCCGGGGCCCGGAACAATGATTGGCCCGGCCATTGTGTTCGGCTGGTGTGCCGCGATGGATGCCGCAGAGGTTCTGCCGGATCTCACGGCCTCCTGCCACAACAGAGGGCTAAGGAGCGGGTGAGTTAGCCGTGAACTTCCAGGGAACTCCGCCCTCGACTGAGGCCCTTCAGCGCGGGCGCGGTTCGCTCTCCAAGACTTGACCGAGAGATCCTGCGTGGAGTTGTCGTTCATTTGGAAATGGCTGCTAAGTATTTGAGCTTCCCAGAGGTCATTTTGGGCCACTTTTCCAAACCCGCCCTGAAATCGTTGAATAATCAAACAGATTTTGATTCCGCCATTCGGAGGTTCGATCCCTCCCGCCCCAGCCAGCGCTTAAGCTGCTGTCTTGCGCAAGGCGGACGTTTAGCTTCGATCGTATGGCAGCGAAGAGCCGAAAACTGCCTCAATAAGCGCTTCACTGCGACCGCATTTTGCGTGGCCCTCGTTTCTTTGGCCGACTGGAAGGATGCAGCCCCCGCACTTCCTGCTGTTGAAAAAGTTCCGCGCAGATGCCACGCAGCCATTGGCTTGCCGGATCGTGATGGAAGCGGGCATGCCAATATTGCTTCACAGTAAACCCGGCGATCGCCAGCGGGCAGTCGAGCACGCGCAGTCCGTAATAGTGAGCCAGCGTTTCGCCAATGTGCCTTGGCAGGGTGGCGATCAGGTCGGTCGTCCCCACGATTGCGGGCAGTCCCAAGAAGCCGGGTAGCTCAAGCGCCACGTCAAGGACTATCCGCTGCTCCTGTAGCGCGGTCCCGAGCAACTGATGTCCAGTGCCGGAGCGAATGAGGACGTGGGCTTCGCGCCTGAAATTCTTTGCGGTGATACGGTCGCGGATCCGGGCATGTTTAGCGTTTGCCAAGCAGACCCAATCCTGCGGAAAAAGTGCCTGTTGGAAATGTCCGGCGTCGAGACCCGAGATGTATCCGAGGGCCAGATCGGCTTCACCGGATTGTAGCATCCGTGGGGTGTCCGCGCCGATCTGTGTCGCCTCGATACGAACGCCCGGGGCGACGCGGCGGATGTGAGCGAGGATGGACGGAAGCAGCGTGACGTGGCTTCCATCCGTCATGCAGATCGCAAAACGGCGCTTTGCGGTTGAGGGATCGAAGTCGGTGCGAAGCTCAGCCAGACGACGCAGCGTTTCCAGGGCCTGCCTCGCCGTGCCGATGAGAGCCTCGGCGCGCGGCGTTGGCAGCATTCCCTCCGCCGACCGGATGAAGAGCGGATCGTCCAGTTCCTTACGCAGTCGCGCCAGCCAGATCGAGATGGTCGGCTGACTTTGACCGAGCTTTTCTGCGGCCTTGGTGACGCTGCCCGTGGCGAATAACGCGTCAAAGAGCCTCAGCAGGCGCGGGTCCAGCAGGTTGGTCTCGACATTATCCGCGTACGTCATTGCGATTCACAATAATGGATATAATGATCATATCATATCTTAATATCGATCGGCCTGCTACCACGCTTCCAGCGCCAAGAAGGGCGCGCGGGGAAGCGTTCGGATGAGGATCTGCTTTATTGGAGCGGGAGCCTTGGGCTCGACCATCGGCGGCACGCTGGCGCGCGGCGGTGCCGAGGTGTGGTTGATCGATCCGTTCCAGGCTCATGTCGACGCCATCAATGCCGCGGGCCTTCGGATGCTCGAAGGCGACGCCGAAACCATCGTGAAGGTCGCCGCTTGCACCTCCGCGGCCCAAGTCGGCGTAGAGGCCGACCTCGTCATCGTCCTCGTCAAATCCTACTACACGCGGGATGCGATCCGCGCTGCAGCGCCGATCATTGGGCCGCAGACGGTTGTGATGTCACTTCAGAACGGTCTTGGTCACGAAGACATCCTTTCGGAGGAAGTTGGTCGTGAGCGGGTCATGGCGGGCAAGACCTACGTTGGTGGCGTGCTGCTTGGCCCCGGTCATGTTCGCTCCGGGGTCATCGGCAAGGAAACCATCATCGGTGAACTTGACGGACGCTTGACGGAACGCGCGCAGCGAATCTCCGAGGCTTTCGATCGTGCCGGCATTCTCACACTGCTCAGCGACAACATCTTGGGCACGATGTGGGACAAGCTCTTTATCAACGTCGCCGGCGGCGGCGTTACCGCCATTACCGGCCTGACCTATGGCGGCCTCTATTCGCTCCCCATCCTGGAGGAATGCGCGCTGGCAGCGATTTCAGAGGGCATCGCGGTAGCGCAGGCGGCCGGTGTGAAGATCTCGATCACCGACCCGCTCCGCGCCTGGACAATGGCATCCGCCGGTCTGCCGCCCGAGTTCAAGACGTCGATGTTGCAGAGCTTGCAGTCCGGCAATCCGACCGAGGTTGACTACATTCACGGCTCCGTCGTGCGTTGGGGCGCAAAGCTCAACGTGCCGACCCCGGTCAATTCTACCCTCGTCGCGTTGGTCAAAGGGCTCGAATACGCCCGCAGCGACTATCCTGGAAAGAGCTGAGACGATGTCGCTGCCTCGCGCTTATATCGAGCACGTCGCGATCCGTGTGCCGGACATTGATCGTCACGTCGACTTCTTTCGCGAGGTGCTTGGTCTCGCCATTCGCGACGAGCAACCCGCCGATGGTGCGCGCCCGCGCCAGGTGTGGGTGCTCGGAAGCGTGCAACTCATCGAGGATCCGAATTTTGTCGGACCGGAGGGGCGTCTCGCCCATCTCGGCATCATGGTCGACGACTACGAAGGCGTGCTCGCCCGCGCCGCCGCATGGGGCGCGAGGGCGTTGCCCGCGGGGCCAAACTGGCTCGAACTGCCGGGCGGGCTCAACGTCGAAATCTTGCAAGCCAGCGCAGGCGCTGTGGAAGCCGCCCTGGCGATCAATCCACGGGCCTAGGGAAAACGCGACATGATCGATGAGCGCTACTGGGACGATGCCAAGGTCGGTGACGAATGCGTCACGCCCTCGGTGACGGTCACCGAGGCGATGGTGAATGCCTATGCCGAGCTGACGGGTGATTTTACCCCGGTCCATGTCGACGAGGAATACGCCAAGACCACACCATTCGGCACGCGCGTCGCGCACGGGCTGTTTGGTCTGTCGCTGGCCGACGGTTTGAAGACCCGTGCCGACTACCGCTTCCTTCCAGGAATGTCGCTGGGCTGGACGTGGGATTTCAAGCTGCCGATCAAGCTCGGCGACACCGTGCACGTGAAGTTCCGTGTCGGCTCGATGCGCATCACGAAGCGTGATGGGTGGGGTATCGTGGTGCTGCCCTCGGAGCTGATCAATCAGCGCGGCGAAGTGGTGCAGCTAGGTGAGCATCGGTTGATGATTCCGATGCGCCCGAAGAACAACGCCGCAGGAGAGCAGGCATGACCGCGCAAGATCTGCCGCTCCAAGATCTGCCGCTCAAAGGCATTCGCGTCATCGACTACAGCCATTTCCTGGCAGGCCCGTTCATGGGCCGTTGCCTCGCCGCGATGGGCGCTGAGGTCATCAAGGTGGAGCGTCCGAAGCAAGGCGATGCGGGACGCGCCCACGGATATTTCAAGGACGGGCAGTCCGGCTACTTCCTGCAGCAGAACATGGGAAAGCAGGGGCTCTGCATCGACCTGCGCGACAAGCGCGGTCTCGAGATGATGATGAAGCTCGTCGACACGGCCGATGTCTTCATCGAGAACTACCGCCCCGGCGCACTCGAGCGCCTCGGGCTCGGTTACAAGGCGCTGTCGGCACGGAATCCCAGACTGATCTACTGCTCGGTCTCCGCTTACGGACACACCGGTCCCTATGCCGACCGTCCGGGCTTCGGTCTGATCGCAGAGGCGATGTCGGGTGCACTGGCGCAACTGGGCACTCCCGGTGAAGCTCCGCCGTTGCTGCGGATGCCGCTGGCAGACATGTATACCGGCATCCACGGCGTAGCAGCCATCAACGGGGCGCTGGTCGGCCGCGTATCGTCCGGCCGCGGCCAACACATCGATTTGGCGCTGTACGACTGCATGGTCTCGATGCACGATTATGCGGTTCAGCGTTACTTCCTCTCCAACGGCGCCGACATGCCGAAGCAGACCGGCAGCGGACAGCCGGACTCGACCGTCTACGGCGTCTTCCCTGCTAAGGACGGTAATCTCGTCATCGCCGCGCAAGTCGATGATGCCTGGCGGCGATTGGCGACGCTGATCGGCGGGAGCGCGTTGGCATCCGACGAACGCTTCGCCAAGCCTGCTGCGCGCAACGCCCATTACGCCGAGGCCATGGAGATTGTGCGCAACTGGACTCTGTCACAGCCGTCTCGAAATGCCTGTCTGGCGGCACTCGAGGAAGCAGGTGTGCCGTCCGCTCCCGTGCAGACCATCGAAGAGGTCGTGAAGGATCCGCAGATCCGCGCGCGTGGCATGCTGGTCGAGCAGGAGCATCCCGTGCTGGGCAAGGTGACGTTGCCGAACCTGCCCTTCCGCTTCTCAGATTGCGACACCACGGTGCGCACTCCGGCGCCGCTGCTCGGCCAGGACAATCGCCGCATTGCAGAGTCGCTGGGGCTGTCGGCCGAGCTCGTCGAGGCGATGGTGCGCGACGGCGTGCTGTACAACGAAGCCGCAGTGCAGGAGTGAGCCATGAGCGATCGTTATGCGGTGATAGGCAATCCGATTGGCTTCAGCAAATCACCCCTCATTCACAGTACTTTCGCCAAGACGACGGGACAGGACCTCGTCTATGAGGCGATCGAGGGCCCCCTCAATGGCTTCAACGGACGCGTTGATCAATTCCGGACCGAGGGTGCCAAGGGGTTGAACATCACCGCCCCGTTCAAGCTCGATGCCTTCGAGTACGCAAACGAGCTTTCGGAGAGCGCCGAGCGAGCTGGCGCCGCAAACTGCCTGAAGTTCGTCGGCGATCGGATCATTGCCGAGAATTTCGATGGGATCGGCCTCGTCCGTGACATCACCCTCAATCTCGGCGTCAAAATGGCCGGCCGCCGCGTCCTGATGCTCGGCGCGGGAGGAGCGGCGCGCGGCGCGATGCTGCCGTTCCTGCGCCAGGAGCCCTCGGAGCTGGTTCTCGTCAACCGAACGCTGTCGAAAGCCGTGGCATTGGCGGAAGAGTTTGCCGGCTGTGGTCCCCTGATCGTCAGCGGCTATGCTGAACTGGCCGATCTCGCGGAGGGCTACGACGTCGTTGTCAACGCGACGTCGGCCAGTTTGCGCGGTGAAATGCCGCCGCTTCCAGGCAATGTCTTCCGCGGTGCGGAGCTGGCGTACGAACTCGCCTATGGCAAGGGGCTCACTCCCTTTCTGCACGCGGCCCGCGCCGAAGGCGTGGCCAAGCTGGCCGACGGCGTCGGCATGCTGGTCGAGCAGGCGGCAGAAGCCTTTGCCTGGTGGCGCGGCGTTCGACCGAGCACGGCTCAGGTCATCGCGGCGCTGACCGTTCCATTGCGCTGACGGGCTATGCCGAGCATTCAACCCAAACCCAGCTTCCTCGTCGGCCTGATCGGCAGCGGCATTGCTGCGTCCCGCACGCCGCCCATGCACGAAGCGGCCGCTGATGCCGCTGGCATCCGCTATCTCTACAAGAAGATAGACCTGAACGAGTTGAAGCTCGGCGTCGAAGCCTTGCCCGAGTTGCTCGCCGCCGCGAAGCGGATGGGGTTTGGCGGATTGAATGTGACGCATCCGTGCAAGCAGGCAATTCTTCCGCTGTTGGACGAGCTCTCGCCGGATGCAGAAGCGCTTGGCGCGGTGAACACTGTGGTCATCAATAATGGTCGAATGACCGGCCATAACACGGACTGGTTCGGCTTCGCCGAGAACTTTCGCCGCAACATGCAAGGCGCCCCGCTCGGCCGCGTCGTCCAGTTCGGCGCGGGCGGCGCGGGCGCGGCAGTCGCTTTTGCGCTGATGAAACTCGGCGTGCAGGAGTTGATCATTGTCGACTTGGACCTGGCCAAGGCGCAGAGCGTGGTGGACGGATTGTCCCCCCGATTTGCAGAAGGGCGCTTAAAGGCCGGCCAGGATGTTGCAACGGCCGTGGCGGCCGCAGACGGAATCGTCAACGCAACGCCGATCGGCATGGACAAGTATCCGGGCACGCCGCTGCCGACGGCCTTGCTGCGTCCCGATCTATGGGTCGCCGAGATCGTCTATTTCCCGCTGGAAACCGCACTGCTGCGCGAGGCGCGGGCCCTCGGTTGCCGCACCGTCGACGGCGGCGGCATGGCGATCTTCCAGGGCACCGAAGCATTCCGCCTGTTCACGGGCATTTCACCCGATCCAGACGTCTTCTTCTCAACTTTCGCATCCCTGGGAGGGTGACACCCGGCCGATGGGCGAGCGGCACGCACAACGCCCGAGAGGAAACGCAAGATGGGCTATACGCTCGATTTCTCGGTGGTTTGGCATGCCATGCCCGCGCTGCTGTGGGGGTGCGTGGGCACGTTGGGTCTGGCGCTTGCCGGCATGACACTGGCGATGATTATCGGCGTCGCCGGCGTCGCGGCACGCGATTCGAAGGCGGCCTGGTTACGTGCCATCGTGATCGGCTTCGTCGAGATCGTGCGCAATACGCCTTTCCTGGTGCAGATCTTCTTTCTGTTCTTTGCACTGCCGCTCATCGGATTGAAGCTCAATCCGACCGCCACCGCCATTATCGCACTCGGCGTGAATGGAGGCGCGTACGCCATCGAGATCATCCGTGGCGGCGTGCAGTCTGTTCACCAAGGACAGGTTGAGGCGGGCTACGCGCTCGGTTTGCACAAAGGACAGGTGTTCCGCTTCATTGTACTCAAGCCCGCGCTTCGCGCGATCTACCCGTCGCTCACGGGGCAGTTCATCATGCTGACGCTGACCTCGTCGATCTGTTCGGCCGTCTCTGCCTATGAACTGACATCGGTTGCGCAGCGCATCGAAAGCGACACATTCCGCAGCTTCGAGGTCTATTTCTTCGTCACCGTCCTCTACCTCGCGATCTCCTGGCTGCTGATGTCGGGCTTCGCGATCATCTCCCATCGCTTCTTCTCATATCCGACGCGCTGAGGAGGACGGAATATGACACCGCATTTCGGTCTTCCCGAGTTCGGCTTCCTGCTGCATGGTCTGCAATGGACGGTGCTGCTGACGCTGGTTGCATTCGTCGGCGGCTGTACAGCCGGCCTGATCGTCGCGCTGTTGCGCACCTCTGGTCACAAGACCGTGGAATGGATGGTCCGGATCTATATCGGGATCTTCCAGGGCACACCGCTGCTGCTGCAACTGTTCGTGGTTTATTACGGCTTGGCGCTCGTCGGGTTGAAGCTGTCAGCGTTCGTGGCGGTCGCAATCGGGTTCACCGTCAACGCTTCCGCCTTTCTCGGCGAGATCTGGCGCGGTGCAATACAGGCCGTGCCGCGCGGCCAGTCCGAGGCGGCAATGGCGCTCGGCCTGCATTATTCCTCCCGCATGCGCGACATCGTGCTGCCGCAGGCGATCCGCATCTCGCTGCCGGCGACCATCGGCAATCTCGTGCAACTCATCAAGGGCACCTCGCTCGCCGCCATTGTCGGCTTCATCGAACTCGCCCGCGCCGGCCAAATCGTATCGAACCAGACCTACCAGCCGTTGCTGGTCTTCGGCGTGGTTGGCGCGATGTATTTCATCCTCTGCTGGCCACTCTCATGGTGGGGCAGCCGGATGGAGGCCAGGCTCGCCCTGGCCAATCAAAGGTAGGAACGGCGCACCTACCCAATCAAACACAGCCATCACCAGGAGGAGGAGAACACCAAATGCTATTTTCGATCACTCGCCGCCAGCTCGGCATCGGGCTACTCGCACTGGCGGCTGTCGCCACCGCGGGCAAATTGCAGGCCGCTACGTTGGAAGACGTGAAGAAGAAGGGTGTCGTTGTCATCGGCATTCAGGGCGATAATGCGCCTTGGGGCTTTGTCGACAGCTCGGGAAAGCAGGAGGGCATCGACGCCGACATGGGGCGTGCCTTCGCTGAATTCCTTGGCGTGAAGGCCGAGTTCTCGCCTCTGGCCGTGGCCAATCGTATCCCGGCACTGACCACGGGCCGTGTGGACATCCTGTTCGCGACCATGGCTATGCTGCCAGAGCGTGCGAAGGCGGTGCAGTATTCCAAGCCGTATGTCGCCAACGAAATTACGCTTGTCGCGGCCCAGGCAACGCCGATCAACAGCAATGCCGATATGGGCAAATATGTCATCGGTGTCCCGCGCTCCTCGACGCAAGATACGCAGGTCACCAACAACGCCCCGTCGGGCACCGAGATCCGCAGATTCGACGATGACGCGGCCACGATACAGGCACTGCTCTCTGGCCAGGTCCAGGCCGTGGGTGCCAACTTGTTTTACCCGCAACGTTTGAATGCCGCGAAACCGGAGCTCGGGTTCGAACCGAAGCTTCATTTCTCCGCTCTGTACAACGGTGCATGCACGCGCCTGGGAGACAAGGAGTGGAACGAGACGGTCAACAAGTTCATCGACCAGATCAAGTCGAACGGCAAGCTGGCCGCCTTCTACGCCAAATGGATGAAGGTGCCGGTCCCGGTCTTCCCGGACTCGGTCCCCGGCGTTCCTTTCACCGTTCAGTAGTCCCTGCGAGCGGCTGACGCGCGATCCGCGTTGGCCGCCGCCCGACAGCGGAGGCAAGCATGCAGGACCAGAACCTGATCGAAATGAAGGGCGTGCAGAAGTGGTATGGCGGATACCAGGCGCTTCGCGATGTCGATCTCACCGTACGCAAGGGCGAGAAGATCGTGCTCTGCGGTCCGTCCGGTTCGGGCAAGTCGACGCTGATCCGCTGTATCAACCGCCTGGAGGCGATCCAGCAGGGCAGTATCGTGGTGAACGGTCATCGGCTGGACGACAGCATCAAGGCGATCGATGTCGTACGTCAGGACGTCGGCATGGTTTTTCAGAGCTTCAACCTTTTTCCGCATATGACGGTGTTGCAGAACTGCATGCTCGCCCCCATTCGCGCACGCCGCATCGGCAAGGCCGAGGCAGAGGCGACCGCGCGAAAATATCTGGAGCGGGTACGCATCGGTGACCAGGCCGAGAAATATCCGGCTCAGCTTTCGGGCGGCCAGCAGCAACGTGTCGCGATCGCGCGTGCGCTATGTATGCAGCCGAAGGTGATGCTGTTTGACGAACCGACCTCGGCTCTCGATCCTGAAATGGTCAAGGAGGTGCTCGATACGATGATTGGCCTCGCCAACGACGGCATGACCATGATTTGCGTCACCCACGAGATGGGCTTTGCCCGCCAGGTTGCCGATCGTGTCATCTTCATGGCCGAAGGGCACATCATTGAGGAAGGCGCGCCCGACGCTTTCTTCCGCAATCCACAGCACGCCCGCACCAGGCAGTTCCTCGGCGAGATCCTTGCCCATCACTGAACGGAGTTCTTCCATGAGTCGTCTTGTCTACGTCCTCAACGGGCCAAATCTCAATTTGCTTGGCAAGCGCCAGCCTCACATCTACGGTCACGAGACGCTTGCGGACGTAGAGCGGGATTGCCGGGCGCTGGCCGGGGAGCTTGCACTGGAGATGCGCTTTTACCAATCGAACAGGGAATACGAGCTGATCGACTGGATCCACGAGGCGCGCGAGACGGCTGCCGGTATCGTGATGAATCCCGCGGCCTTCACCCATACGTCGGTCGCCATCCTGGATGCTTTGAACACGTTCGAGGGTATAGTGATCGAGGTGCATATTTCCAACGTGCACAAACGCGAGGAATTCCGCCACCACTCGTTTGTCTCCAAACGAGCTGATGGGGTCATCGCGGGCTTCGGAACACAGGGTTATCTGCTCGGCTTGCGTCGTGTGGCCAAGCTGCTCGATGAGAAGAAGGGGTAGTATCGCATGAGTGCACCCGTCGGCCTGTCAGTGATGGGAGCGGGTCTCATCGGCAAGCGACACATCGAACACATTCTCGCGCGGCCGGAGGCGGTGCTGTCGTCGATCGTCGATCCGACGCCGGCGGCACGCGAGTTGGCGGTTTCGCTGAAGGTGGACTGGTTTCCATCGTTGCAGGACATGCTGTCCAAGAACCGGCCCGAGGGGGTGGTTGTCGCCACCCCCAATCAGATGCACGTGGCCAACGGCATGGATTGTATCGCTGCGGGCCTCCCGGCTCTCATCGAGAAGCCGTTAGCGGATGACGTCGTCGCGGCACAGGCCCTGGTCGAAGCCTCCGAACGGGCGGGGGTGCCGCTGCTCACCGGCCATCATCGCCGCCACAATCCGATGATCCAACGCGCCAAGGCGGAGATCGAGAGCGGTCGCCTCGACCAGATCGTGTCGGTCCATGGCATGTTCTGGCTGATCAAGCCGGACGAATATTTCGATGTGGGCTGGCGCCGCGAAAAAGGAGCCGGGCCTGTTTTCCTGAATCTCATTCACGATATTGACCTGCTGCGGTACCTGTGTGGGGATATCGCGGCTGTTCAAGCTGCCCAATCCAATCGACTGCGTGGAAATGCGGTTGAAGAGACAGCGGTGATGATCCTGCACTTCGTCTCCGGCGCGCTGGGAACGGTCAACGTCTCCGATACCATCCAGTCGCCTTGGAGCTGGGAATTCACCGCTGGTGAGAACCCGGCGTACAGCCATACGCCGGAGACGTGCTATCACATCGGCGGCACGAGGGCATCGCTGGCTATTCCCCAGCTCGATCTATGGCATCATCCGAGCAAGGCCAGCTGGTGGGCGCCGATCGAGCGCGAGCGGCTGAGCTACGAGAAGGAAGACCCGCTCGGCCTGCAGATCGCAAATTTCTGCCGGGTTATCCGCGGCACGGCCAAGCCTGTGGTGAGCGGGCGCGAGGGGCTGAAGACCCTCAGAGTGATCGACGCGGTCAAACGCGCAGCGGAAACCGGATATCTCGTGTCCGTTTGATACTGGAAAGCCAAGCCGGTTTTGTTCAGATCCTTTGGCTGGTCCTCGATGACGGCGTTGCGGCGGCCCAGGGCCGCCGCAGCCGCATCGGGACGCCGCCGCCGGGCGGCGGGTCGTCGTCATCATCGAGCTTGCGGAGCGCGGCGAGGATGTCCGCGAGCCGGATCGGCTGATCCATGCCGGGAATCTCGCGCAGTGCCGGATGGGATTCGACGGCGTACATGTCCGAGGCCCAGGACGACAATATGATCCGCTTCTCCGCTGTCGAGAGCTTGCCGTCGTCGAGGACGGCGCTTGGCGATGCATAATGCGCAGCGGGATGGAACAGCGCGCCGAGACCGCCGGTGGTCGCATTGGCATTGGTCATCACTTGTCTCCCTCTACACTCCTTTCGAAGGGATGGTCCGATCGGCGGATGGCGATCCGGTCGCCATCCGCCATGGTCGTCGCAGTCAAACGCGTTCGACCGGCCTAAGCCGCCTTCTTCTGCTCGATCTGCGGTGACGCAGCACCCGCGATCTGGATCCGGCGCGGCTTCATGGCTTCCGGAATCTCGCGCAGGAGATCGATGACCAGGAGACCGTCCTGAAAAGCGGCCTGCTTGACCTGGACGTAGTCCGCGAGATTGAACACGCGGCGGAACGGACGCGCGGCGATACCCTGATAGAGATATTCGCGCGTGGCGCTGTCCGGCTTCCGGCCCTCGATGGTGAGCGCGTTCTGTTCGGCGGTTACGCTGATGTCGTTGACGCCAAAGCCCGCCACGGCCAGCGTGATCCGGTATTGGTCTTCGCCGGAGCGCTCGATGTTGTAGGGGGGATAATTGTCCTCGCCCGCCTGGCGCAGCGTGCTGTCGACGAGGTCGGCCAGATGGTCGAAGCCGATGGTGGAGCGCCACAGCGGCGCGAAGTCAAAGGTGGTCCTCATACCAAGTCCTCCAAAGAGCAAGATGGATACGAAGGAGCGCCAGTCAGGAATCGGAACAGATCCGAAGACCCGGCCCGGCGCCCGCGCCGGACCCGATCGGGGCATCCGGCACACCGCTCTCGCGGCGAAAAACGACTTAGAGCGCCGCAAGGACCTTGCAAGAGGGACGCGTAAAATTTTTTCGGTGGCTCCCGGCGGCGTCCGGGAAGCGGCGAGAGAGGGGCTTGACAGCAAAACAAGCCTGAATATTTTTTGCGCCGGAAGATGCTTCTTCCGACACTGCTAATTCGAAAAGGACCGTGAAAGACCGTCAGGAGTGACGACGATGCTCGATCAGGATTTCGCCCGCATCCGCGCGCACCGCAACAACCTCTCTCGTTATCGACGTTTGCTCAAGACTGAGCTGTCGGACATTGAGCGCCAGTTTATCGAACGACGCCTCGCCGAGGAGCAGACCGCGCTCGAGGCTCTCGCCGCCGATGCCTTCCCGGCCGCATTCACCGTTCCGAATACACCATCGGCGATTGCCACGACCGGAGCGGAACGATGAGTGACGTCCGCAACCTCCTCATCAGCGGCAGCGAGAAGGTGATCGGGCACTATCGCGTGTTGCTGGCCGGTGCCAGAAGCGAGAGCGAACGCGAGCTCTACCGCGCCCGGATCGAGCGCGAGCAGCGCCTGCTTGACGCTCTGCGGGGCGGCCTGCCGGATCGATCGGCGGCGTGAACAGGGCGCGCATGTGTCATTCCGGAAATTTGCTGGCGAGCGTGCGGCCTTCCTGCACCAGCATGGCCACGAACGCCGTGATCTTCGGCGGCCGGAACCGGGCCGCGGGGTACACGGCATGGATCCCGCCGGCCGGCAAGCTCCAGGATGGCAGGACATGGACCAGCCGGCGGGACTTCAAATGCTCCGCGGCCAAATAGTCGGGCAGCACGCAGAGTCCGCCGCCGGCGAGGGCTGCGCCCAGCACCGCAGGCGTCGTGTTGATCGAGATCGACTGCCGCATGCGGATCGTGCGGCTGTCGATATCGCGTCTGGTGAAGCGCCAGACCAGCGGCTCGTCGAGCGCTCCGTTGGCGATGAACGGCAGAGCCGCAAGCTCATCGGGCGTCATGCCTCTGAACGCCGCGGCCACGTCCGGCGCGGCCACCAGCAATTGTCGAAACGATCCGATCCGCCTGGCCTGCTGACTTGAATCGTTCAGCCAGCCGACCCGGATCGACAGGTCGATCTGGTTGGCGAGGAGGTCCGTTCGCGTGTCCGACAGGATCAGCTCGACACTGCAAGCGGGATATTTTCGCGCAAACTTCGCCGCCAGCGGCGCGATCATCGTTGCGCCATAGTCGTTCGGCGCGGCGATCCGCAGCATGCCCATCGGCTCGGCATTGGTCTGGGCGAGCTCGTCCACGGCATCTTCCGCCGTGCGCAGGATCATGACGCAACGGGCATGCAGCAACCGGCCGGCTTCGGTCGGCTCGACCCTCCTGGTGGTCCGCAGCAGCAAGGCCGTTTTCAATTCCGCTTCGAGCCGTGCCACCTGCTGGCTGACGACGGTCTTGGTGATGCCGAGGCGCTCCGCAGCGCGTGTGAACGAGCCGGCATCGACCACGGCTGCGAAATAAGCGAGGCGGTTGAGGTTGATCGCTTCCATGCGGTCGTCGCCATTGTTAGCTAATAACAAACAATATGTACCATTATCTGATATTTATCAAATAATGATCGGCCGCTAGGTTTCTCTGCATCGAACATTGGCGGCCCGAAATCATGCAAATCACCTATCTCTTCGACCCTCTCTGCGGCTGGTGCTACGGCGCATCGCCGGTGCTGGAGCAGCTTGCCGCGCACGGCGATGCCACCCTGGTGCTGGCACCGACCGGCCTGTTTGCGGGCCCTGCGGCGCGGACCATGGACCAGCATTTTGCCGCCTATGCCTGGCAGAACGACCAGCGCATCGCGCGGTTGACCGGCCAGCCGTTCAGTGAGGCCTATCGCACTGGCATTCTCGGCAATACCGGCCGCCTGTTCGACTCGGCGGCGGCGACCCTTGGCGTCGTCGCCGTGGGTCTCACTGACCCCATCCGTGAGCTCGAGGCGCTCAAGCTCTTGCAGCGCGCCCGCTACGTCGATGGCCGCGATAATTCCAGCCTTCAAATCGTCGCCGACGTGCTCGAGGGCGCGCAACTGACCGATGCGGCACGGCGCGTGCGGGCGCCTGACGATGCATTGATCGCGGCTTACCAGACGCGGATCGCGGCCGCGCGCGCCGACATGACGCGATTTGGGGCCGGTGGCGTGCCGGCTCTGGTGGTCGGCGAGGGCGCCGGACGGAGGCTGCTCGACGGCAGCATGCTGTTCGGGCGGTTCGATCTGCTGGCCGCACAACTCCGTGCCGCCTGATCACCCAAACCGATTTTCCCTGCAGAGTTCAATGGAGAGAGCCATGTTGTCGAGGAGACAGATCATGAAGACCAGCCTTGCCGCGGGTGCCGCCGCTCTATTCGCGGCCGCCGACGTCGGCCATGCCGCAGAGGCCAAGCTGAGCTGGAAACATTTTCCCGCAGGCCCCAACGGATTTTTCCGTGCGCCCGTCCTGCTTTCCGGTCCGACCGAGGCGGTGCTGATCGACGGCGGCTTCTCCTATCCGGACGGACGCGCGCTCGTCGAGGCGATCAAGGCGAGCGGCAAGAAGCTCACCACCATCTACATCAGCCAATCCGATCCCGACTATTATTTCAGCCTGAAGCCGGTGCGCGAGGCTTTCCCGAATGCCAAGGTGCTGGCGGCGTCCGTGACGCTCGCGGCCATCAAGGCGAATGTGGAGAAGAAGCTCGCCGTCTGGGGACCGCAGCTCAAGGAGAACGGTCCGCAGACGCTCGCCGATGTCGTTCTGCCGGAAGCGTTCGATGGGGCTTCTCTTGCGGTTGACGGCGAGGCGATCGAAATCGTCAACGCCGAAGGTCTCGCCAACCGCCGCTATCTCTTCGTTCCGTCCTTGAATGCCGTGTTCGGCGGCGTGATGGTCTTCTCCGGCGTGCATGTCTGGACCGCCGATACCCCGACCAAGGAGCAGCGCGCAGCCTGGATCGCCAACCTCGACAAGATCGCGGCCCGCAAGCCATCCCTCGTCGTGCCCGGTCACATGGAATTAGGTGTCGCCGTCGATCTTTCCGCTGTCGAGCATACCAGGACATATCTGCTCGCATTCGACGAAGAGCTGGCGAAGGCCGCTGACAGCGCTGCGCTGAAGGCTGCCATGGAAGCGCGCTTCCCGAATCTCGGCATGGGCGTCGCGCTCGATATCGGCTCCAAGGTCGCCAAGGGCGAGATGAAGTGGGGCTGAGGGCAGGGGATTCGCATTCGAGAGCTGTTCCTGCGGCCATCCTTCGAGACGCCCGCCTTTAGGCGGGCTCTCAGGATGAGGACAAGTCCGGGCCCGCGAGCCCGGCGGCAAAGGCCCATGCGCGCTGCGATCTTGCCGTGGCGGCCAGTCCCTGTAATCTGGCGAAAACACCAGGCAAACGGCGCAGGGAAGGAATCGATGGGAGGATTTCTGGAGGGCGTGCGCGTGCTCGATTTCGGGCGCTATATCGCAGGGCCCTATTGCGCGACATTGCTGGCCGAATTCGGCGCTGAGGTCATTCGCGTGGAGAAGCGCGAGGGCAGCGAGGATCGGTTCGTCGCGCCGGTCGGCGAAGGCGGCGAGGGCGCGTTGTTCCTTCAGGTCAACCGCAACAAGAAGTGCGTCACGCTCGATCCGATGAAGCCGGAAGGGCAGGAGGTGATGCGCCGCCTGGTTGCGACCGCGGACGTCGTCGTCGCCAACCTGCCGCCGCAGACCCTGCGCGCGATGAAGCTCGACTACGAGTCCTTGAAAGCGATCAAGCCGGACATCATCCTGACGACCGCAACCGCGTTCGGCGGGCCGGGGCCCTGGTCCGACCGCGTCGGCTTCGACGGCGTCGGGCAGGTGATGTCGGGATCGGTCTACATGACGGGCACCGGCAATCCGCCGTACCGGGCCGCGGTGAACTGGGTCGATTTCGGCACGGCGTTGCACTGCGCGTTCGGCACGCTCGCCGCGCTGATCGAGCGCGGCAAATCCGGGCGAGGGCAAATCGTCGAGGGCGCGCTGCTCGCAACCGCGCTGTCCTTCACCAATGCGACGCTGATCGAGCAGGCCGTGATCAACGTCAATCGCGTGCCGACGGGCAATCTCGGCCAGACCGCAGCGCCCGCCGACATCTACCGCACCCGGGACGGCTGGGTGCTGTGCCAGGTCACGGGACATCCGCTGTTCAAGCGCTGGGCGAGGCTGATGGGCGAGGAGGAGGTGTGGCTGAACGATCCTCGCTTTGCCGACGACATCAGCCGCGGCAACAACGGCGCCATCATCAGCGAGCGGATGGCGCGCTGGTGCGCCGAGCGCACCACGCAGGAAGCCGTCGATGCGCTGGGCCAGGCCATGATCCCGACCGGGCCGGTCCTCTCACCGCAACAGGCACTGGATCATCCGCACATCCGCGCCGCCGGCTTCATGCAGGACGTCGATTATCCCTGCCTGCCGAAGCCCGCCCCGGTGACGCGTGCCGCCGTCCGGCTGTCGGAAACGCCGGGCGAGATCGCGAGCCGCCCGCCGACGCTCGGTGAGCACACCGATCTGGTTCTTGCCGAGCTCGGCTATGACGCGGCTGCGATCGCGGCGCTTCGGCAACGCGGCGTCATCTAGAGCAGCTGCTTCAACGCCTTGGCGTCCGCGGGCGCCGCGCTCTTCTGGTCATTGTCGAAATAGACATAGACGTCGCAGCCCTGCCGCTTCCACGACTTGATGCGCTTCGCCCAGTGCGCCAGCGCCGCCCTGGTATAGTGCCCGTGATAGCGCCCGCCCGGCCCGTGCCCGCGCACATAGACGAAATCCGCAGTGCGCTTCCAGGGCGCGGGCGCATCGTGATGGTCGGACAGGCACAGCGAGATGTTCTCGTCCGCCAGCATTTTGAGGATGCGCGGCTGATACCAGCTCGGATGCCGGAATTCGAAGCTGTAACGCCGTTTCCGCGACAACAGCTTGAAGAAGGAGGCGAGGCGGTCCGCGTCCGCCTGGAATTGCGGCGGCAGCTGGAACAGGATCGGGCCGGCCTTCCCGCCGAGCCGTGAGATGCGGTCCTCCAGCAGCTCGAGGCTGTTGACGGAGCGCTCCGACAGGCGCTTCCAGTGCGTGATGAATTTCGACGCCTTCCAGGCGAACACGAAATCGCGGCCGGTCTGCTCGCGCCAGCCTTTCACCGCTTCAGGCGTCGGCGTGCGGTAGAACACGCCGTTCAGCTCTGTCGTGTCGAACTGTCCGGCGTAGTAGCGCAGCTGCTGCTTCAGCGTTACGCCTTCAGGGAAGAACGGGCCGCGCCAGGAATCGTAATGCCAGCCCGAAGTTCCGATCAGAACGCGCGCCATTGTTTCTGTGCCCTCCGTTGCCTTTGCCGGAGAGGAACGTCCAGGCAGCCGATACGTTGCTGGTGAACCCGCCAACGCAAGGACCGGAACCGATGTACGCGCTGTTCGAAGGCAACAAGCAGATCGGCGATCCCTTTCCGACCGAGAAGGAGGTGTGGGAAGCCGCCTTGATCGAGGGCCTCGTGACCGACGTTCCGGTCGCAGACGAGGAGGGCGGCCGGCTTCTCCCTGCCGGATATCACGTCGCGCCCGTCGAGGAGACGTTCGCGCCGCGGCGAGACTGGAAGCTGCCGCGCGAGATCTCGTGAACTAGTTCGACGCCAGCGCCGCCTTGGCGACTTCCGCCATCCAGCTCGACGCCACCGGCAGGATCGCGTCGTTGAAATCGTAGCGCGGGCCGTGCAGCTCGGCGCCGTCGCGCAATTCGCCGTTGCCGATCCAGACGAAGGCGCCCGGCCGCTGCTGGAGATAGTGGGCAAAATCCTCGCCGGCCATGCTGGGCGCGAGGTCGCGCCGCACCTCGGCCTGCACCTTCTCGGCGGCGATGCGCGCAAGGGCGGTCTCATCAGGCGTGTTGATCACGACGCCGACGCCCATCACGATCTCGGGCGTCACCTTGACGCCAAAGCTCGTTGCGATGCCGGCGCAGGTCCGTTCGATGCCGTCGAGGATGACGTGCTTGACCGCCTCGCGGTGGTACCGCAGCGTGCCGCGGATGGTGACGCGTCCGGCGATCTGGTTCGGCGCGGTGCCGCCTTCGATGGTGCAGAGCGACAGCACAGCGGTGTCGAGCGGATCGACGCTGCGCGAGGCGATCGATTGCAGCGCCACGATCAGATGGCCCGCCGCCATCACCGGATCGCGCGTCAGATGCGGCATGCCGGCGTGGCCGGCATGGCCCTCGATGGTGATGGTGATGCGTCCGCCGGAGGCCATGACGACGCCGTCATGCACGGCGATGGTGCCGGCGGCAAGGCCTGGCCAATTGTGGAAGCCGAATACGCGTTCCATCGGAAAGCGATCGAACAGCCCGGCCGCGACCATCGCGCGTGAGCCGCCAAAGCCTTCCTCGGCCGGCTGGAAGATGAAATCGACCGTGCCGCTCCAGCTGCTGTCGGCGGCCAGCAGCGCAGCGGCGCCGAGCAGCGAGGCGGTGTGTCCGTCATGGCCGCAGGCATGCATCACGCCTGATGTCCTGGAGGCGTAGGCAAGCCCGGTATCTTCGGTGATCGGCAGTGCATCCATGTCGGCGCGCAAGCCGACGCGGCTGCGCGCATGCCCGCGCGTCAAGGTCGCGACGATGCCGTGGCCGCCGATGCCCGCCTCGAAGGGTATGCCGAGCTCGGTGAGCTTGTCCTGCACGAAGGCGGCGGTCTCCTTCTCCTGGAGCGACAGCTCCGGGTGCGCGTGAAGGTGCCGGCGCCACGCGGTCAGTTTCTGGTGCAGCTCGGGTGTCAAGGCAGGACATCTTTCGAATGGTTGCGACCCGCCACCATACCGAAATCTTCGGCCTGTGCATCCGGGTCCAACGAATAGCTCGCGTGCAACCACATCGTCATGGCCGGGCTTGACGGCGTGCTCTAAGGCGCCAGCTTCGCCAGCCCCGACCAGTCGAAGCTGATGCCGTGCCCGGTCCGGTCCGGAGCCAGCGCCTTGCCCTCCTGGAGCACCAGCGGGTGCTCGATATATTTGTCGAGCCCGAAGCCGTGCGCCTCCAGATAGGATCGGTTCGGGCAGGCCGCGAGCAAGTGCACGGTGATGTCGTGCGCGCCGTGGCTGGTGACGGGCAGGTTGAAGGCCTCCGCCAGCCGCGCGATCTTCATGAAGGCGGAAACGCCGCCGCAATTGGTGACGTCAGGCTCGGGATAGGACACCGCGCCACTGGCGATGTAGCTCTTGAACTCCCACAGCGAGCGCAAATTCTCGCCCGCCGCGATCGGCACGCCGCCCGCTTGCAAGATGCGCGCGTGGCCGGCGACGTCGTCGGGGATGATCGGCTCCTCGAGCCAGGTGAGGTCGTAGGGAACGAAGGCCCGGGCGGCGCGGATCGCCTCCTCGACCGTCCATTTCATGTTGGCGTCCACCATCAGCGGGAAACCGTCGCCGAGGTGCTGGCGCATCGCGGAGACCTTCGCGACGTCGGATTTGAGATCGGGCCGGCCGACCTTCATCTTGATGGCGCGAAAGCCCTGGGCGAGATTGCCGTCGGTCTGCGTGAGCAGCGCCTCCACGGAGAGATCGAGGTCGATGCCGCCGGCGTAGCACGGCACGCGCGCGTCGAATCCGCCGAGCAATTGGTACAGCGGCAGTTTGGCGCGCCGCGCCTTCAAATCCCACAGCGCGATGTCGAGCGCGGAGAGCGCCAGCACCACCGGCCCGCCACGGCCGCCATAATGCAGCGCCCACCAGACGTGATGCCAGATCGCCTCGGTATCGTCGGCCTCGCGTCCTTCGATCAGCGCCGGGATCTCGCGCTTGAGGATGTCGGCGACAGCGCCGCCATTGCGCCCGACCGTGTAGGTGTAGCCAACGCCTTCGGCGCCGTCGGCATCGCGGATGCGGCAGGTGATCAGCTCGAACGCCGCGATCTCGCCATGCGTGGAGTCGGAGAGCGTGACGGGGAGGGGGATCCGGTAGAGCCCGGTCTCGATATTTGCGATGTGCGGCATTTGGGCCTCCCTTTCTTCTTATCGTAGGATGGGTAGAGCACAGCGAAACCCATCATCTTCAACGTTGGACGATGGGTTTCGCTACGCTCTACCCATCCTACGCCCTTGCCTCACCGCATCGTCGCGAGCTGCACGGCCAGCGCGCAGGCGCGGTCGTATTCGTCGAGATTGATCCACTCGTCGATCGTGTGCGCCTCGTTCTGGCCGGCGCCGAAGGTCACGGTCGGAATGCCGTGGCGGACCATCCAGTTGGCATCGAGGCCGCCATTGGCGGTGCGGACGTTCGGCGTGCCGCCGACCGCGGAGACGGCCTCGACCGCGCGCTTGATGACGGGCTGGCTGTCCTTCATGCGGAACGGATAATAGTCGGTTTCGGCCTTGAACTTGACCTTGCCGGATTTGCCCTGCGCATTCGTCACTTTCTTGGCCGCCTTTTCGAACGCGGCCTTGTAGGCTTTGGTGATCTCCTTGAAGAACTTTCCGTCATGGCTGCGGCTTTCGCCGCGGACATGCACGTAGTCGGTGACGACATTGGTGGCATCGCCCGCGGGGCGGCCCTCGCCGCCGGTGACGGGACCGACATTGCTGGTGCCTTGCCGCTTGCCCTTCACCACCTTGCCGAACCAGCCGCCGGCCTTCACCTCGGCGAGCGCGAGCGCCATGATCATGGTCGAGGAGATGCCGCGCTCCGGCGCGACGCCGGCATGCGAGGCGCGCCCCATGATCTCGACGGTCCAGCGGTCGGCGCCGACCGCGCCGATGACGACGTTGGAGGCCGAGCCGCCGTCATAGTTGAAAGCCATCACGGGCGAGCCAAGCTCGTCCAGCTTGACGTGGCGCGCGCCGTAGAGCCCGCTCTCCTCGCGCACGCAGAACAACAGCGTGATCGGCGGATGGTCGAGCTTGTGCTTCTCGAGCTCGGCCGCCAGCGTCACCAGCACCCCGCAGCCGCAGCGATTGTCGCCGCCGAGCGCGGTCTTGGCGGAGTTGACGATTCTGCGGCCCGATTTCTTCGGCTTGGCCCCGGCACACAGCGGCACGGTGTCCATATGGGTCATGAACATGATGCGCGGCTGGTTGTGCAGCGCGCCTCGGCCGGGCAGGTCGACGATGAGGTTGCCGGTCTCGGTCGGCACGGGAATGCGGGTGTTGGCATCGTCGAGCCGAATCGCCTTCGCCGGTACGCCGCTGTCCTTCAGCGCGGCCATGAGCTCTCGCCCGATCGCCGCCTCCTGTCCGGTCACGCCCTCGACGGCGAGGAAGCGCATGAGGCGGTCGGTGGCGGCTTTGGTGTCGACAGGCATGAGTTCATTCCCTTGATGCGCGATGCTTGTCAGCATCCCTTGCAGCACGCCGTTGTGCAAGGCGGCCTCGACGCATGAAGGACGGAGCTGCGTTGCCATGCGCGCATGGTCCCGCAGGCGGCGTCGCGTCGCGCGAACACAATGTGTCCGGATGTTGCTGTCAGGTGACAGCGTCGGCTGCGATTCGCTTCTAACTTAAGGTGTTTCTTGGCGCCGCGGCACGCCGATACTTGCCGAAATGCTGGGGACGACGATGCGGATCGCGGCCATTGCCGGAAGTGCCTTATTGTTCGGTGTCGTGGCGGCAAATGCCGCGGATATGGCGGTCAAGGCGAGACCCGCGCCGGTCGCTGCGCAGATCTTCAGCTGGACCGGCTTCTATGTCGGCGCCAATGTCGGCGGCGCCTGGACTCCCGGCAGCGGTGACAGCGATTTCGGACCGCTGTTTCCCGCTTTCGGCGTGCCGCCCCCGGTCGCACCCGTGCTGACGATTGTTCCCGAACAGAGGGGCACCATTCCCGGTGACGGCCGCCACAGCGGTGTCATCGGCGGCGGCCAGATCGGATACAATTGGCAGGTCCAGCAGTTCGCGCTCGGCGTGGAAGCCGACGCGGTCGGCACCGGCTTGAACGGCAGCAGCGGCAGCGCTTCGCGTACCTTCGGCGCTCCGACATTTGCGCCGCCGGTGACGCAGACGGTGACAGTCGATTTCGGTCATATCGACTGGATGGCCACCTTCCGCGGCCGCGCCGGCGTCACGGTGGACCGGGCGCTGTTCTACGTCACCGGCGGCGCCGCCGTTGCCGAGATCGGCGGTTCCAGGACCACCGTCGTCAACGGCCCGGGCATCGGCATTCCGGCGGGAACGTTCACGGCAACGAACGGCTCGACCACGCGCTGGGGCTGGACCGTCGGCGGAGGCATCGAGTGGGCGTTCACCCCGAACTGGAGCCTGGCCGGCGAATATCGCTACACCGACTTCGGCCGCCGCAGCGTCGCCTTCACCGTTCCCGATGGGTTCGGCGGCGTTTTCGCGACGGGGACGTCAAGCTCGCGGCTGACCGTCGAGCAAGCGACCCTCAGGGTCAATTATCGCTTCGGCGGGCCGGTCGTCGCCAGGTACTGAGCTCGGCCACGGGGGCGCTCTGAGAGCGTGGAAGGATGGGGGTGAGCGAGGCGCTCAGCCGGTCCCGCGAAGCGGCAGCGTATAGGCCAGGAAGACCAGCACGCCGATTGCCAGCATCGCTGCCATGAACAGCAGCACCGCCGGCAATCCCGCGAGCGCCGCTACCGCGCCGGTCACCGACTGCACCAGCGCCGCGCCGAGGAAGAAGGCGAGGTTCACGGCCGCCAGCGCCTTGCCCGTAGTCTGCGCGTCGACCAGCTGCCGCGACATGCCGAACAGCAGCGGCTGGGCGGAGGTCGCAAGGCCGATCAGCACAAACAGAACGAGGTCGTATTGCGGCGGCATCACGGGCACGCCGAACAAAACGGACACGGGGTAATGCGGCGCCCCGAGCGCCATCAGCGCCAGCAACAGCGCCCCGGCCATATGCGAGCCTGCCACTAGCGCGCGGCGGCGGCCGAGCCTGCGGTCGATCATGCCGATGCACAGGGGCCCTGCGATCATCGCCAGCGTGAACGCGCCGAGCTGATTGCCGGCCTCGACCCGCGACAAGCCCTTGACGTCCATCAGCCACGGTCCGCCCCAAAGGCCGCGCAGCACCAGCGAGGTTGCCAGCGACACCAGCGCGAGCGCAATCAGCCCTCGCAACGGACGCGAAAGGCCGAGCCTGAGCACCTCGATCATCTGCGACAACGGCGAGGAATCGTCCTTGTGCTCGGCCGGTTGCTGCGGCACCAGCGCGAACACGGCGAGCGCGACTGCAACGCCGCCAGCCGCGGACATCCAGAACCCGGCGCGCCAGCCGTAAGCGTCGACCACGAAGGCGAGCGGGCTCGACGACAGCAGCATGCCGACATTGCCGATCGAGAGGATCGCGCCCGACCACAGCCCGAAGCGGCCCGTCGACAATTGCTTGGCCGCCAGCGTCATCGGGCACATCAGCATGCCGGACGTGGCAACGCCCAGCATGAACTGCCCGACCGCAAAGCTCGCAGCCCCCGTGGCAAAGCCCGACGCCACCGCGCCGAATACGGTCCCCGCGAGCAGGCTCAGCGACACCGGCCGCACGCCAAACCGGTCCATCGCCGCCCCGACCGGGATCTGCGCTGCGGCAAAGGCGAAAGGATAGATCGAGGTGAGGCTGGCGAGGGCTTGCGGCTCGATGTGGAAATCCGCGGCCATGAGGTCGAGGCTGACGGCGGGAATAGTGCGCAACAAGGTCGAGAGCATATGGCCGCAGGCGAGCGCGAGCAGTGCAAAGATCAGCGTGCGGGTGGCGGTGCCCGCGTCGTCGGTGGTGGCCATGGGCGTCCCGTCCCGGAAGGTTTGGATGGGCGTACATGATGACGAGGCGGGCGCCAATGGCGGCAGCGCGACCCCCTCATTCCGGATTGTGGCGTCTCGGGATCAGCGCGCGGAAAGACGAGATACGGGCAGCCGAAGTTTCTTCGTCGGCTACCTCAGGGCCCGCGCGAGCACGACGTTGCTGATCGTCGCCGTTCGCGGGCCCCCTTTGGCCGACGGTCCGCATCGTCAGTGATGGGCAAGATGGAGCCGAACTGATTTCGCCAGTTGCGGACCCAAGCGATGTCAGTTGCCATGCGGCCCCCCTACGTTCGCGCACTCGGCATCGCGCGCAGCCGGCGCAACCTGCTCAGCTCCTTCGTCGCGTCCTTCATCAGGCCGTCAGCGGCCTCGCGTTCCTGGCCGACGACGACGCCCGATGCGAAAGCCTGGGCGCGGCGGTGCGCAGGTGGCGCCGTCAGCGCCGCCTCCGTTGCCAGCTCGCGGTGCGCCATGAAGTCGTTCAGCGATCCGAGCGCGGATTGAATCTGCTTCAGGCGGTCGGATAGGGCTGCAAGCTCCTTGCGGTCGCGATCAGCGTAGAGGCTTTCGAAGAAATCGACGGCGTAGCGGATCTTCTTGATCTTTATCCGCAGCTTGTGGCGCCGCATCGGATCCAGATCGTGCAGGCGCTTGCCCTCCTTTCGCGCCTTCCTGATGCGCCGGTCGAGCAACTCCGCGGCGTAAGCGGCGATCGAACGGTCATCATCGCCGTGAGGCCGTCCGACTTCGATCCACTCGATCACGTCGATCAGCAGGCGGCGGTAAGGCGCCGACATGACCGCATCGCGTGCCCGCTCGAATGCCGCCACCCGTTGCCGGGAGAACCTCTTGCGGATCGCGCGGGCGCCGCGTCGGGGCACGTCCCGTTCGGTGATCGGCCGGATGCTCTCGTTCAGGAATACGTCGATTTCACGCGCCGGCGCCAGCTCGCTCGTGAGCCATTTCAGCTCGGCCTTGATCCGCGCGGTGCTCGCCCGCGGAAGGATATCAGCGAACAGCGAGATGGCCGCACGCAGACGCCGCAGGCCGACCCGCATCTGATGAACCCCTTCGGCGTCCATCTCACGCACCGGATCGGCATTCTCGGTGACCTGACGTAACGTCGAATGCGCGATGACGCGGAACGCCTCGCGCGGTGAGAGTCCGTCCTCCAGCGCGATCGGCTCGGCGTGCTGTGCGCCGCCGCCACCGCCCGCGACGAGCAGGTAGCCGCGCTCGGATTTCGAACGCAGATCGAGCTCCGCCCCGGTTTTGCGTTCGAGATCGCGGGCAAGGCGGAACAGGTCCGCGACATGCCCGGCCTTCAGTTCCAGCTCCAACTCGGCGACGGGCCGCGACCGGTGGCCGGCGCTGATGCGGCCATGGTCGACCGCTAGTTCGATCTGGCTCTTCCGGACGCGCCGCGCCTGCGCCAGGCGATGAATGTCGGTCTGGAAGACCGGCTTCAGCTTGCGAGGAAGCTTTCGCGTCGCAAGATCCCGGAGCGGCGTGTGTCCCGTCTTGTTCAGGTCGGGACGTGCACCGGAAACCTCGTGCTCCCATTCGCCCCGCTTCACGCCATCCGTGCCGCCGGCTTTCACGGTCTGCACGTAGCGCCCCTCGATCTTGCGGACGCGCAGCGTCAGGCCATGGCGCCTGAGCTTGTGCTTGGTCGTATCGTAGTAGGTCGACACGAGCGACTGCTCGGACTGGTCGCCGCGCCGCCCACTCAAACCGCCCGTCCGCAACACTGACGACAATTTTCGCGGCGCAACGCGGAATTTCAGTTCCGTTTCGGAGGCCATGGCGAATTCTTCCGTTTGCTGAATTCAAAGTGGTGCCGGCTCGGGAAGTTCCGGGCCCGCCAGCTTTTCAACCCGCACGCTGCTGCGGGAGCCGCAAAGGCATGGAAACTTCACGGCAACGCCATGAACTGAAGCGGCGCCCGGGGCCGAACCAACGCAATCGCGATCCTCGTCATCGTTCGCGCGTACGGACCAGGCCGGCCGCCAGAGATTGTTCCCGGGAAAACGTGGTATCCTGCGGAGCAGGGAGAACCACGATCTGCGGTTGGCGGCGGCCATGTCTTCGTCCGAGAGTACGAGTAAAACGACCAGTGAAGCGGCCCGCCGCGAGCGGAGAAGGAGCAATTCCTTACTGCTGGTCCTCGCCGTTGGATTTCTCATTTTTGCCGCCGCGGCCGGCGCGCTTTATTATGCGTTGCGGCCGGACACTCTCCGGATCGCCGTTGGACCGTCCGGCAGCGATGACTACAAAGTCATTCAGGCGATGGCCGACACCTTCGCGAGCGAAAGCCGAACTGTCAGGCTGGTTCCCGTCAAAACCGACGGGGCGGTGGAGTCTCTGGCCCTGCTTGGGGCGGGCAAGGCCGACCTTGCCGTCGGCCGCGGCGATTTGGACATGCCCGCCGAGGCACAGACCGTCGCCGTCGTGCGCAAGAACTTCGTCGTGCTGTGGGCTCCGTCTGGACCTGCCGGCAAGAGCTCGAAAAGAAAGCCCTCGCCGAGAATCAAGGAGGTCGCCGATCTCGCAGGGCGCCGCGTCGGCGTGATCGGCCGGACCCCGGTAAACGCCGCATTGCTACGCGTCATCCTGAGCGCCTCCGGAGTGGAGGCGGACAAGGTCGTCGTGACACATTTCGGCACGGACCAGACCGAGGAGCTGGCACGCGATCTTACCATCGATGCATTCATGGCGGTCGGGCCGCTCGACAGCAAAGTCACGTCCGATGCCGTCGCTGCAACTGCGCGCCTGCGCGGCGAGCCGAAGTTTCTCGCCATCGAGACATCGGAAGCGATCGCCCTGAAGCATCCGCGGTATGAATCGGAGGAAATTCCGCCCAGCGTCTTCAAGGCGGATCCGGCCTGGCCGGGTGACAAGGTTGAAACGGTCAGCGTCAGCCATCTCATCGTCGCGAGAAAGTCCCTGCCTGAAACGACGGTGGCCGCCTTTTTCCGTCAGCTCTTTGCCGTTCGCCAGGCGATTGCAAGGCAGGTCCCGGGTGCTGCGCACATTACCAAGCCTGATGTCGACAAGGACACGGAGCTGCCGGTGCATCGGGGAGCGGCGGCTGTCATCGACGGCAACGAACGTACCTTCCTCGACCGATACGGCGATTTCTTCTGGTTCGGGTTGCTGCTTCTCTCCGGGATCGGCTCGGCCGCCGCCTGGTTGCGTCGCTATTTGAATCGCGACGAAAGAGAGGAAACCAACGACCACCGCAAGAGAATCCTGGCCATGGTGTCCAGTGCGCGAACTGCGGGATTGAACCAAGAGCTTGTGGCTCTGCAGCGCGAGGCCGACGCCATCATAGCTGAAACGCTCGAATGCTACGACGACGGCGCTATCGAGGAGGAGGAGCTCGCAGCATTCGGTCTGGTGCTCGGCCTGTTGAGCAACGCCATCGCGGAGAGACGAGCCGCGCTGCAGCCCGCCAACTTCGAAACCGTTCGAGGCGCGGCGAGCGCGCCGCGAGGTTGAGACGACCGGCGCTGCGACGCATCGGCCCGCAAATGCCAACGGATCGAGGGGCGGAGCCGCCTAGATCAACTTCTGCTTGTGCGCATGGGCTTCCGACGCGGTCGAAGTTCTCCGCCCCGACACACATCCTGCCGTCGATCGTGACGCTCTCGTCGCCGTTTCGCTTATTCCATCATTCGGTGCCCGCGCTGTTCGGGAAGAATCGGAACAAAACGGACATTATCGCTCTTAGTCTAGATAGGAGACCTGCTCATGCTGTGCTCAAGGCCGCCACGGGTCATTCGCACGACGCTTGATCTTGCGAACGCAAAGCAGGTCAAGTCCGTTCGAAAGCGCCTCAAGATCTCCGATGCCGATCTGGTCAGGATCGTCGAAAAGATCGGCAACTCTCTGACGGCCATCGAGAAGGAAGTTCAGCTCGAAAAGCTCGAGCTCGTGGAGCAGAGCAGCGCCAAGGATGGACTCAAGGATGGACTCACGTCCCCCGGATAGATTCAGTTACCCGATCGAAAAGGAGAACTCCGATGAACGGCCTGATTTACCTCATAGGATTAGTCGTCGTGATCGCAGCCATTCTGTCGTTCTTTGGCTTGCGTTGACCGTTCTTCTTGTGCGTTCGCGATGCGCCACCTCTTCCGGGTGAATCCGTTCGCAACTTCGCGTGCATCAAATGGATGATTTGCACCAGGTGAATACCATCATCGCCACGACCATTTGCGCGTTCTTCAAGGGACATCCCGACACGCAGATCGGGACCGAAGAGGCCAAGCTGCTGGCGAAGCAGATTGCCCAGGCGCTGGATGAGGCAGGGCTGCAGATTTCCGCAGTCGATCCGACAAACGCGCCGCGCTAGCTTTTCGGCTGGCACCCGGTGATGTGGCCAGTCGCCGGTTGCGCAGCCGGGCAGCCTTTGCAGGTCCTTCGCGACACAGTCCGATTGCGGTTGATCTTGCTGCGGGGCTCGGGATGCCGGCATTCAAGGCGCGACGGCCTGCTTCAGCCGGAGATCGCGCCTGCTAAGCGGTTTGATCCCTCGGATCGTCTGACGCCATCTCCCTCCGCAGTTTTCCTGCCTCATCGAGCAGTTGCCGGATCGCCCTTCGTTCCGCGATCCGCTCCTGTGTGAAGACGCCATGCTTGTGCGCGTTGCGGTTTCCCCAAGGCGCGCCCGATCCGGGCGCGCCTCCGTGCATACGGCAGCGGGGCTTGCCGCGCACGGCCGGCGCGCGGCAGGCGAGGCCGCCGCGGGTGCCGGCGCCGCAGCGCGGGCTCGCCGCCATCGCGCGTGTTGCGGACGTGACCGGCACTCATGCGGTGGCGACTTGCATGACGTCGGCCCGATCGCGTTCGCCGACGTTGCGGGACGGGCCCGGTCCCGCGTCGATCGCGGTGCCCGGCTCGGCAGCGATCAGATGCGCCTGTTGCGTGACATTCCCTACGATCGCGCTGCCGCCGTCCTGCACCGATAGATTCTGCACCGTGATGGGACGCTCGCCGTTGCCGCGATGGCGGTTGAGAGCCTCCATCTGGGCTGCGAAGGTGCGGGCCAGCCGGGTCAATGTGCGTGCGACGCCTTCCTGCTGCGGGATGCCTTCGGCGAAGGCGAGGCGGCAGGCAAAGCGCATGGTCGCGACGTGGACGGACACCATCTGCGCCGTCAACATGGTCTCGAGGGAATCCCGCGGCGCGATGCTTTTCACCATCGAGATCATGAAGGCGAGATTATCCTCATCGGGCTTCTGCAGGATCACGCTGGCTTTCATCAATTGCTTGAGGATGCCATGCAGAGCGTCTTGATCGGCGGCACCGAGCGCCTCGCCCATCAAGTGCTCG
This sequence comes from Bradyrhizobium sp. AC87j1, assembly GCF_002936975.1. NCBI lineage: Bacteria > Pseudomonadati > Pseudomonadota > Alphaproteobacteria > Hyphomicrobiales > Nitrobacteraceae > Bradyrhizobium > Bradyrhizobium sp. AC87j1. The sequence goes on along the minus strand of NZ_PTFE01000075.1, from coordinate 9,810 downwards.
CCGGTCTCCGCGTCCGGATGCTGAATTGCGATCCGTTGTCCGGTGAGCTTGACCCGCGGGGTGGGCCTGCTGCCGTACCTGACGATTGGCGTCGTGCTGCTGCGTGTCATGGCTGTTGTCACGTCGATGTCTCCTTTGAGCCCACGGCACGGGCGAGCAGGCCCCTCTGGTGCGAAGCCGACCCTCTCGGTTGCCGTGCGGCGATTGCGTTTTCAAATGTCGATGGTGGGCTTGTGCGCGATCGAAGCGAGGCCCACATGACTGTGGAGGCCGATTGCTCACGCGGATCGCGATGATGGCATTATGGCCCTGTTTTGCCCGACGAGTCAAAATCGATTTCGTAACATCCGAAGGTCTCGGCCTGACGTAAGTCGTTGTTTCGACAAGGGCCGTCTACTGTGCATGGGGTTGTTTTCGCATTTTTTTGTTTGGCGGCGGCGCGCACGTGCCGTGCGGCGGAATGCCGGCGCCCAAACGCGATTGCGAAATCCGGGATGGCCGCTATTCATGATCTTCAGATGCGTCGCACCAACAAGCCTGCACAAGCGGCGCTGCTGATGTCTGGGAGAGAACCAATGCAACGAACCGCCCGCCTGCTGGTCGTCATCGCCGGATTGTGCGCCTCTGCGCTTTCGACGCAGGCCATGGCGCAGAAATATCCGGTGCGGCCGGTCAAGGTCATGGTCGGCTTCAGCGCCGGCGGTCCGGTCGACGTCGTCGCGCGCATCATCGGCGATCGCCTGGGCAACAAGCTCGGGCAGCCCTTCGTGGTGGAGAACCGTGCCGGCGCCAACGGCATGATCGCAGCCGAAGGTGTCGCGCATGCGGAAGGCGACGGCTACACCATGCTCGCCTGCAACTCGTCCACCATCACGCTCAACAAGACGCTGTTTAGGGATATCCGCTACGATCCGGAAAAGGACTTCGCGCCGCTGACCACCGTCGTGTCGGCACCGCTGGTGCTCGTGGTCAATCCGGAGAATCCAAAGACGGCTAATATCAAGACCGTCGCCGATCTTGTCGCCGCAGCGAAGGCCGCACCCGGTGCGCTGGCCTACGGCTCGGGCGGCAACGGCAACCTCGCCCATCTCGCCATGGAACTGCTCAGCCAGAAGGCCGGCATCAAGCTGATCCACGTGCCCTATCGCGGCGGTTCGGCCGCGGAGGTCGGCATCCTCGCCCAGGAGGTGCTGGCGGTGTTCGATCCGCTCTCCGCCGTGCCGCTGGTCAAGGCCGGAAAGTTGCGCGCGCTCGCGGTGTCGTCGGTCGAGCGGCTGCCGTCACTGCCCGATGTGCCGACCGTCGCGGAAGCAGGCTTCCCCGGCTTCGACATCTCGTTCTGGGTCGGCTTCTTCATGCCGAAGTCGACGCCGGCGCCGATCCTGGAGACGCTGCACCGGGAGATCGCCGCGGCGGCCAAGGATCCGGCGGTCGCGGAGAAGCTCGGCTCGCAGGGCGTGGTCAGCGTGCTGACCCCGGCCGAGTACGCCGCGAAGATCGCGAAGGAGACGAAGGAGCTCGCCGAGGTCGTCGCAGCCGCGGACATCAAAGCGGAGTAGGGAGCGCACCTGCTTCCATCGCTATTCGCCGCCGGCCATCTGCGCCAGCCGATCGAGCAGCGGGCGTTGTCCAGCGTTGATCTTTTCCCGCGCCTCTTCGAGCGTGAACCATTCGGCACCGTCGACCTCCGGGAAGACTTGCCGTTTGCCGCTGCGCGGCGGCCATTCCATCTCGAATGTGTTGCTGCGAATGCGGCGCACATCGATGTCGAGCTCGGCGGCGAACGCGGTGACGAGCTTGCCGCCGCGCTGCTTGACCTCGCCAAGCGCGATCAGCGGCCCGGACAGATCGAATCCCAGCTCCTCGGCAAATTCCCGTCGCGCGGCGGCCTCCGCATCTTCTTCGTCCGCATATTCGCCCTTGGGGATCGACCACGCGCCGAGATCCTTGTTGCGCCAGAACGGCCCGCCGGGATGGACGAGAAGGATCTCGATCGCCCGGCGTTTGCGATAGGCGATGATCCCGGCACTCTTCGATGGCATCACAGGTTCCGTGCAAAAGCGGTCCGCTTTGTCTCGGGAAAAAGTGGAACCGGCCGTTTTAGCGCAGGTTAGTAGCCAACGCTTATTTTGATAAAAGGGAGTGAACCATGATCCGCCTGTTGGCAACCACCGCATTGGGGCTGGTGCTGGCGAACGCCGCCTTCGCGCAATCGCCAAGCACGACGAAGTCTGAGCAGACGCCGCAATCCCAATCCAATTCCACGGCGCCAGCGACGACCTCGCCATCCGGCGCGGCCGGCACGCAGCAGACCACATCGCAGCCGCAGCAATCACCGCCGACAGGAACTTCGGCGCAGACGACGCAGAGCACCGCGCCGTCCTCCGGGGCTGCCAATTCCGGATCGGGCACGTCCAATGCTGCGAACAGCACGGACACCTCTCGGCCGCAGAGCGGCACGGCAAGCTCGAACACGACCGGCAACCAGCCCGCGACCCAGCAGGGCGCCAACCCGCCGTCGGCAAACACGAACCAGGCGCAGGATCGGTCCAATCCGCCGCCGGCCAATAGCAATCAGGCCCAGCAGGCGCCCGCTACATCCGGGACCAACCAAGCTCAGCAGGCGCCGACGGCGCCAACCGGCAATCAGGCGCAGGGCGAGCGGTCCGGAACCAACTCTCAGGCGGCTGCGCAGACCAACGTCAATCTGAACCGCCAGCAGGAGACCAGGATCAGCACCTCGATCTCGCGCCTGAACGTTCGGCCGCTGACCAGCGTCAATTTCTCGCTGAATGTCGGCACGGTGGTGCCGCGCGATGTGCATCTGTCGACACTGCCGCCTGACGTGGTCGAGATCGTGCCGCAATATCGTGGCTACAGCTTCGCGCTGGTGAAGAATGAGGTCGTCGTGGTCGATCCGGCGACCTACAAGATCGTGACGGTGCTGCCGTATTCGGGGCAGTCCACGGCAACGACGACCACCCGCGAGCGTAGCGCCAGCAAGTTCTCTGACCGCGATCGCGATGCGATCCGGAAGCATGCGAAAGCTCGTCCCGAAGGCCGGAGCGAACGGCAGACCACCGGTAGCACCGCGCGCACCGAGATCCATGTCGGCGATCGCGTCCCTGATAGCGTCGAGGTCGAGGAATTTCCGAGCACAGTCTACCGTGATGCGCCCGACCTGCGGGAGTACCGCTACATCCATCGCGATACCCGGACTTATGTCATCGAGCCTCGCGAACGACGCGTGATCGAGGAGATCGACTAGTCCGCAGCCGTCGGAAGCCGCCCATCGGGCGGCTTCTCGATCTGTGCGTCAGATCGCCGAACGTTCGCGCGCTGCGATGCGGATGGCGCGAGCCTTGGTGCCCTTCGCCGCGCGGACTGCAATCATGCTCCTCGCCTTGCCGTAGGCCGGGGTTTTCTTGTGGAGCAGGGATACGAACCGCTTGCGCGCGCGGTTGGTCGACAGGCGCGCCGCAAGCTGTTCGGCCTTGCGAATGATGGTCGCGACCGAGGGTGTCAGGTTGACCGGGACCCAGGCGATATCCTTCGCCTTGGAGAGGCTGCCGATGCCCTCGCACGGCGCCTCGCGCGGCAGGTCGATCCTGATCGCGAGCGCCTCCGACCGCTCGGTCCAGTCCTCAGCCTTGGTGCCGGTGATGATGCGGACATAGTCGCGCGTCTCACGTGGCAGCTCGCTCTCCTTGGCGAGCCACTTCTGAACGCGGCCGGGACCGGCATTGTACGCAGCCGCAGCGAGGCCGAGATTGCCGAAATCGTCGCGAAGCTTGCGCAGGAATTTTGCCGATGCGGGCAGCGCCTGCATGGGATCGAAGGGATCGTCGAGCCCGACTTCGGCGGCCGTCCCGGGCATGAACTGCGCCACGCCCTGGGCGCCGGCCTGGCTCACCTCGTTGGACTTGAAGCGGCTCTCCTGCCAGAGCAGGCGGGCAAAGAATGGAACGGGAATGCCGCTGGCCTCGGCGGCCTCGCGAAGCGCGTGGCAAAATCGCTCGGTCGGGGAAACCGGCGCCTGTAGGGCTGGCTCGTCCGCGCGGGGCGGCTCGATCACCTGCTCATGGGCGGCACGCGCGTTGGCGAGCTCGATGGCCTGCACACTTGCGAGGAAGAGTTCGACCACCGGAACAAGTGGGGAGGCCCGATTGTTCTGAATAACGGCGCGGTCGAAAGTTGATGTTTGCCGGGACGCCGACGGATCGAGGTCGCACATCAGAATCATGAACGCGGCGCAAGCCGCGATGACAAATCGCATTTGCGGAGACAACCTCGAACTGTGGGATGAACGGCCAGCGGTGCGCCGGCGATAAGGAGTTTTTAACCGTCCGATTGCGGCAAAGCTGCGGTCTCGTCGGTTCCTTCGGTGTTACTACGGTGTTCCCAAACAGAAACTTCCCGCGGTTTCGCGGATCTCTATTTTGCGAATTGGACGAGCGATCATGATGCGATGGATGCTTGGCGCGGTGATGTCGCTGTGGCTCATCTGCCCGGTGCTCGCGGGCAATCTCGATGCAAAAGCCAATCTCGATGCAAAAGCGGTGAATGATGCCCCGCGGCCCGCAAAACAGCCGGCCACCGACAAGCTCAACGCATCGGTGGTGAAGCTTCAGGTCCTGCTCGATCGTGCGCAATTCTCGCCCGGCGAGATCGACGGCAAGTTCGGCGAGAACGCGCAGAAGGCGCTGAAGGCATTTGCCGAGCAGAACGGTATCGCATCCGAGAAGGCAATTGCGCCCGAACTCTGGGACAAGCTGACGGCAGCGAGCGAGGGATCCATTGTCATCGACTACAAGATCGAGGAGGCTGATGTAAAAGGACCTTTCCTGAAGGAGCTGCCGGCCAGGCTCGAGCAGATGAGGTCGCTGAAGGCGCTGAGCTACACCAGCGCGCTCGAGGGGCTCGCCGAGAAATTCCACATGAGCGCGGATCTGCTCAAGGCGCTCAATCCGGGAAAGTCCTTTGACAAGGCCGGCGAGATGATCGTCGTTGCGAATGTTTCCGCGCGAAAGGAGCTGCCGCGCATTGCACGGCTCGAGGTCGACAAGAAACTGGGAACGCTCAAAGCGTTCGACGGGAGTGGTGCTCTGCTCGCGTTCTACCCGGCTTCAATCGGTAGCCCGGATCGTCCGACGCCGAGTGGCACACTCAAGGTCACGAGCACCAACGAGAGGCCGACTTACCACTACAATCCCGAGTACAAGTTCAAGAGCGTTAAATCCAGGGAGCCATTCGACATCAAGCCGGGCCCGAACAATCCGGTGGGATCGTACTGGATCGGACTGTCGGCGCAGGGCTATGGCATTCACGGGACCGCGGAGCCCGACAGGGTCAGCAAGTCGGCGTCCCACGGCTGCGTCAGGCTGACCAATTGGGACGCCCGCACGCTCGGCGAAAACACCAAGCGCGGTACGCCCGTCGTCTTCCTCGATGCGCCGACGGAATCCTCCTCCAAGCAGAAGAGCAAGACGGCCGGCAAGCGAGCCGCGAACTAGTCCTTGCTAGTCCTTGGGGAAATCCTTGCGCATCGCCATCTCGGCGGCGTCACCCGGCGACAGCACGGTCTGATCGAAGGCCGTTTGCGGCTTCGTCATGATGTCGTAGAGCGAGATGCCCTTGATCGGCTTGCCCATGAGCTCGCGGACGCAGTCGGCGAGCGTGCCGTTGTAGACGAGATAGGGCGGACCCCTGTCCTTCTGCCTCTCGCCCTTCAGCGACGGCCACTTCTTCAGTTCGGCCGGCGCGTCATAGGCGATCGGCGATCCCTCTTTGAACATGCGTTAGGCCCCGGTGGCTAGGATTGCAGGGAATCCTAGGGCTGCCGGGTAAACGCTCGTTAAAGAACTAGTTAAAATCAGCCGGCAATGAAGGCGAGCAGGGTGCCGTTGGCCTTGGCCGGCGGCACACAGATCGCAGCCCCGCTGCGCACCGCTGCCGAACCCAGCGCTTTTTCGGTCGCCGCCAGATCGCCGCTGACGAGCACAAGCGCCGCGCCGCCGCGCTCGGAGAGGCCGGCGAGCGGCACGCCCGGATAGCGTTTGGCGAGCTGGTCCAGCGTGAGATAGACGAAGTCGGCCCGATCGCCGCCAGAGGGCACCGTGACCGCGCCATCGGCCTCGGCGGTCGGTTCGCGGTCGATCAGCCTGCCGAGATGCGCGGCGTCCTTTGCCGGTTCCGGCGTTGCGATCAGCGTCTGCCTGATCCGCTTCGCCGCATTGGCGTGTTTCATCAATTCAGGAATCCAAACCGTCTCACGCGACTTGTGCTGGCAGGCGAAGATGCGCACCCCGCCGGGCGCTTCAGCGGTCGGCCACATGAAGGTGCGGAATTTTGCCGCCGAGACCGTGCCGTTGGGCAAGGTTACCGGGCGCTCGAAATCGGTCGGGCCGATCGGCGTGAAGCCTCGTGCGCGGATCTCCTCCGCGCCTTCAGCGGAATCGACCGCGGTGAAGGCGATGCGCTCGATGCCTTCGCCGCGCTTGTCGAGGAAGGCTCGCGCCGGCGCGTTGTGCTCGGTCGCCGCGACCACGCCCAGCAGCTCCATATAGTCAGGGTCGAACATGATGGTGTAATTGCCGGTGCCCATATGCGCGCTGTGGGTGCCGCGCGGCGACACGGTGAAGCCGAGCTGCCGATAGTTCTCGGCGGCCTTGTCGAGGTCCTGAACCATGACCACAGCGTGGTCGATACCGATGACGTTCTTGAGAGCCACTGTTCTTTCCCCGCGCATGCAAATGACTTTGGGCCGCGTCGGCGGCCGCTGGTCCTGTCTACGCCGGATAGGCGGTCAAGTCATTTTCAATTCGGTAGGAGATGCGGAATTTCATTCCGCGAAATGATCTGTCGCCGCACGGGCAGCATCAGCGGGCCTGCTCAAGATAGGCGGCGAGGATCGCGCGCTCCTCGCCGGTCATTTCGGTGATGTTGCCCGGCGGCATCGCATTGGACCAGGCCGCGACGCGGCCGATCAGGCGGATGTTGCGATGGATATGCTCGGGCGCATCGAGCAGGATGCCCTTCGGTGCGGTCACGATGCCGGCCCAGACCGGCTCGGCGGCGTGGCACATGCTGCAACGGGACGTCACGATCTCCTCGACAGCGGCAAGGGTCGGCTGTGTCGGCAGTGCGCCGGACTTGACCTCGCGCGGTCCTGCGGCGGAGAGGAAGAGGATCGCAATCACGCCGATTGCCGCGACGCTCCACACCCACCACGGCGATTTGCGCCCCGCGTGGCGCTCGTTGAAGAAGTGGCGGATCACGGGGCCCAGCGCCAGGATGATGGCGACGATGATCCAGTTGAAGCGCGTGGCGTAGAGCAGGGGATAGTGGTTGCTGATCATCAGCACGACCACCGGCAGGGTCAGATAGTTGTTGTGGACCGAGCGCTCCTTGCTGGCCTTGCCGAGCTTCGGATCCGGCACCTGTCCCGCGATCAGGCTGGCCACGATCTTCTTCTGGTTCGGGATGATCAGCGCGAAGACGTTGGCGACCATGATGGTGCCGATGATCGCGCCGATCTGGTTGAAAGCGCCACGGCCGCTCAGCACATGGGTGAAGGCATAGGTCAGCGCGACCAGGAACAGATAGCCGCCGATGGCGAAGGGCAGCTCGCGCTGGGCAAGGCCGGTACGGCAGGCGGCTTCATAGAGCAGCCACGCCAGTGCCAGGCTCGCGAGGCTGAACAGGCCGGCCTGAAACGGCGTGAGGTCGGCGACCGACTTGTCGACCAGGAACAGATCGGCCTCGAGATAATACACCACCACCATCAGCGCGAAGCCGGACAGCCAGGTGGTGTAGGCCTCCCATTTGAACCAGGTCAGCTCGTCCGGCATTTGGTTTGGAGCGACCAGATATTTCATGATCCGGTAGAAGCCGCCGCCATGGACCTGCCAGGCTTCGCCCTGGACGCCGTCGGGCAGGTCACTCGTTCGGTTGCCCTTGGGCCTGAGGCTGAGGTCGAGGGCGATGAAATAGAAGGAACTGCCGATCCAGGCGATCGCCGCCACCACGTGGAGCCAGCGCAGCAGCAGGCTCGCCCATTCCGATATGATGGATCCCCACATGATCATCCCGTCAATTGCGACAGCGATGCCGCAGCTTTGATGACCGCAACCCCGCCCTTACAATGTGTCGCACCTATCCGCGGTGTTTTCCAGTACGATGGGCGCAGCTGATGCACATCGTGCGGGCATCGGTTGACGTGGGATGCGGCAGAGCTTCGACCTGTCGCGGTGGTGTCGATGTTCGAGATCGCAGGCCGGGAGGACAATTTGAAGAGCAGAATTTCGTCCGTCGCGATATCTGCGGGGCTACTGATTGCTACCGGTGCGCAGGCCGAGCCGGTGTTGCAGGGCAAGGACGCTTATGGCGATTGGAAGGCTGACAAACCGGGCACGGTCAGGCTGATCCGGCCGCAGGATCTGGTCAGGCCCGGCGCGACGCGGTCGGTTGCGAGCTGGTCGCGCGTGGTGCCGCGCCCGGCCGAGGCTGCGCTTCAGGTGCCGGCAGGCTTCAAGATCGAGCTGTTCGCCGAAGGCCTGCGCGCGCCACGCATCGTGCGGGTGGCGCCGAACGGCGACGTCTTTGTCGCGGAGACTCGGGCAGGCACCATCCGTGTGCTTCGTGCCGGGGAGGGCAACAAGCTCGCGACCAATGAGGTGTTCGCCAGCGGACTAAAACAACCGTTCGGCATCGCCTTCTTCCCGAACGGTGACAATCCGCAATGGGTCTATGTCGCCAACACGGACAGTGTCGTCCGCTTTCCCTATCAGGCGGGCGATCTCAAGGCGCGCGGCAAGGCGGTGACGATCGTGGCAAGCCTGCCGCATGACGGCGGTCATTCCACCCGCGACATCGTCTTCACGCCCGACAATAAGCGTATGCTGGTCTCCGTCGGCTCGCTCAGCAACGTTGCGGAAGGCATCGGCATGCCGCCGGGCGGGATGGAGGCGTGGGCGAAAACGCAACCGCTCGGCGCGGCCTGGGCCAGCGAGACCGAACGCGCGGCGGTGCTGGCATTCAATCCCGATGGCAAGGAGCGGAAGATCTACGCCACCGGCATCCGCAATTGCGTCGGGCTTGCGATCCAGCCGCAGACCGGTCTGCCCTGGTGCTCGACCAACGAGCGCGACGGCCTCGGTGACGATCTCGTCCCCGACTATGTGACCAGCGTGAAGGAAGGCGCATTCTACGGCTGGCCCTGGTTCTATATCGGCGGCAACGAAGACCCACGCCATGCCGGTGCGCGGCCGGATATCAAGGACAAGGTGACGATCCCCGACGTGCTGGTGCAGCCGCACTCGGCCTCGCTCGGTATGGCCTTCTATCAGGGCACGCAGTTTCCGCCCGAGTATCAGAGCGACGCCTTCGCTGCCGAGCACGGCTCCTGGAACCGGTCGAAGCGCACCGGCTACAAGGTGATCCGCATCCGGATGAAGGACGGTAAGCCGACGGGAGAGTACGAGGATTTCGTCACGGGCTTTGTCGTCAGCGACACGGAGGTGTGGGGCAGGCCGGTGGGAGTGGCCGTGGCGAAGGATGGATCGCTGCTGGTGTCGGAGGACGGCAACGGCGCGATCTGGCGGGTGACGCACGCGCCGCAGTGACGGTGCACCCTCTCCCCTTGTGGGCCTGTTGCGTAATCCGCCAGTTGTGATTCCCTAGGGCAAAGCCTTGGAGGTATCGATGGCGGTGAAGCGGACAGGACAGCCGAGCTTTGTGGAAGCGCTGATGCCGAAGGGCGCCGGCGCCAATGCGGCGCTGGATCGGTTGGCTGGCCTGGTCAAGTGGTAC
>NZ_PTFE01000074.1:0-42107 GCF_002936975.1 Bradyrhizobium sp. AC87j1 | reverse complement strand
ATCCAGCCGACGGATTCGCGGCAGTCGGGCCCGAACTCCGGGCCCGACTGCCGCGAATCCGTCGGCTGGATGATCCGGCTGGTGCTGCCGAACGGTTTTGACGGCAGCGTCTGGTTCTCGCGGTACGGCAGTGATTCCGGGCCGTGCATCTCGTCGAGATGCGGCTTGTGGACCTTCGAGCCGCTACCGCCGCCGCTGGCTTTCAGCGCGGAGCCCACGGTCTTCTTCTTCATCGCGCTGACCGGCAAATTCGCGGCGTCGCCATACTTCTTCGTGCCGGCATAGGCGCCGGCCTTGCCCTGGACGGTGCGCTGCTTGGCAGTGGGATCGTCGACCACCGCGAGCTCGGTGGCGCGCAGGCGCTTGACTTCGTCGCGGAGGCGCGCGGCTTCCTCGAAGTTCAGATCGGCGGCGGCCTCGCGCATCCGCGTTTCCAGGTCGCCGAGCACGGCCTCGAAATTGTGGCCGATCGAGATGACGTCGTCGGTCATGTCGTGGCCGCCGACCTCGATCAGCACGTGGTCGCGCTCGTACACGGAGTTGAGGATGTCGCCGATCTGCTTCTTCACGCTCTCCGGCGTGATGCCGTTGGCGGTGTTGTACTCGACCTGCTTTTCGCGGCGGCGGTTGGTCTCGGCGATGGCGCGCTCCATCGACCCCGTCATCTGGTCGGCATAGAGGATCACCTTGCCGTCGACGTTGCGCGCGGCGCGGCCGATGGTCTGGATCAGCGAGGTCTCGCTGCGCAAAAAGCCTTCCTTGTCGGCGTCGAGGATCGCGACCAGCGCGCATTCGGGAATGTCGAGGCCTTCGCGCAACAGGTTGATGCCGACCAGCGCGTCGAACGCGCCGAGACGGAGGTCGCGGATGATCTCGATGCGCTCGATGGTGTCGATGTCGGAGTGCATGTAGCGGACGCGAATCCCCTGCTCATGCAGATATTCGGTGAGGTCCTCCGCCATGCGTTTTGTGAGAACCGTGACCAGCGAGCGATAGCCGGCCTGCGCGGTGGCGCGGACCTCGCCGACGAGATCGTCGACCTGGGTGCGGGCCGGGCGAATGTCAACGGGAGGATCGATCAGGCCAGTGGGGCGAATGACCTGCTCGACGAACACGCCGCCGCTCTCGTTCAGCTCCCAGCCGCTCGGCGTTGCCGACACCGCAACGGTCTGCGGCCGCATCATGTCCCATTCCTCGAAGCGCAACGGGCGGTTGTCCATGCACGAGGGCAGGCGGAAGCCGTATTCGGCCAGCGTCGCCTTACGGCGGAAGTCGCCGCGGAACATGGCGCCGATCTGCGGGATGGTGACGTGGCTCTCGTCGGCGAAGATCAGCGCGTTGTCGGGGACGTATTCGAACAGCGTCGGCGGCGGCTCGCCGGGGCGGCGTCCCGTGAGGTAGCGCGAATAGTTCTCGATGCCGGCGCAGCTTCCCGTCGCCTCCATCATCTCGAGGTCGAAGGTGGTGCGCTGCTCCAGCCGCTGCGCTTCCAGCAGGCGCCCCTGGTCGTGCAGCTGGTCGAGCCGCTGCTTCAATTCGAACTTGATCGACTTGATCGCCTGCACCAGCGTCGGGCGCGGCGTCACATAGTGCGAGTTGGCGTACATCTTGATGAATTCGAGCTCGTCCTGCTTGTGGCCGGTGAGCGGATCGAACTCCTCGATATTCTCGATGGTGTCGCCGAACAAATTCACGCGCCAGGCACGGTCTTCATAATGCGCCGGGAAAATGTCGATGACGTCGCCGCGCACGCGAAACGTGCCGCGGGTGAAATCGGCCTGGGTGCGCTTGTACTGGAGCGCGACGAGGTCGGCGATGAGCTGGCGCTGGTCGATGCGCTCGCCCTTCTTCAGTGCGAAGGTCATCGCGGTGTAGGTTTCGACCGAGCCGATACCGTAGATGCAGGACACCGAGGCGACGATGATGACGTCATCGCGTTCGAGCAGCGCGCGCGTCGCCGAGTGCCGCATGCGGTCGATCTGCTCGTTGATCGAGGAGTCCTTCTCGATATAGGTGTCGGTGCGCGGGACGTAGGCTTCCGGCTGGTAGTAGTCGTAATACGAGACGAAATACTCCACCGCGTTATCAGGGAAGAAGTTCTTGAACTCGCCATAGAGCTGGGCGGCGAGCGTCTTGTTCGGCGCCAGGATCAGCGCGGGGCGCTGCGTCTTCTCGATCACCTGCGCCATCGTGTAGGTCTTGCCCGAGCCGGTGACGCCGAGCAGCACTTGGGTGCGGTCGTTACGCTGGACGCCTTCGACCAGCTCGGCGATCGCGGTCGGCTGGTCGCCCTTGGGCTGGTATTCCGATTTGATCTCGAAGCGCACGCCGCCTTCGGACTTCTCCGGCCGCGGCGGCCGGTGCGGCGTCCACACCTTGGTCGAGCCGTCATTCTTGCGGAACTCCGGCCGGCCCTCACGGATCAGCGCCTCCAGCGCATCCGCGGTCGCCTTGACGCCGAGCGCCTCCATCTTGCTGCGCGGCGGACGTGCCAGCGCCTCGGCATCGTCTTCCTCGGTGGGCAGGCCAAGCTGCCGCGCCAGTTCCGGATCGAGCGTCGGGATCGTGGCCGCGGTTCCGTAATTGGCCTGCGGCGCCTCTTCCAGCCCGCCAATTTCGCTGGATTGCCGGGCGCCCGCCGGCTGCGGGTTGGGCCGCAGCGGCATCGGCCGCGCGCTGTCCTGCGGAAACTCCTTCGGCGTCGAGGCCCGCGCGCGATGCGCCGCAGCCTCGCCGCCCGAGCGGCGGTCGCGCGAATTGTCCGGCGGCGGCTGCAGCCCGGTACCCGAGCCAAGCCCTGCGTCGCCGCGATTGATCGCGGGATTGAGCAGCTCGGCCAGCGCCGGCCCGATCGGCTGCACATCAGGCCGATGTGCCTTCGAGTTGGGGGCCTTGGTCTTGGGGGATTTGCCGGATTTTTCGGAGGATGCAGGTTTCTTCGCCATGAGCCGAATATGGGACGAGTCCGCCTCCCGATAAAGGGTGAATGACCGTCCTCATGCAGCCTGCTGACAGCAGGTTGGCAGCAGCCTCGGCCTCACGCCGCCGGCATCGGCCCGCCGTCGTCCTCACCCGCCTGATACGGCTTGAGGATATCGAGGTGGATGCCGCCGCAATCGGTGCAGCGCATGGTCCAGTATTCGCACCCTGCGCGGCCGCCGATCACGCGGAGCACCGAGAGATCGCCGTCGCATTCCGGGCAATTCGACAGCACGTTGCGGGCGTAAATTCTCGGCCGCGGCGTGTCTTCGATGTCGATGACTGACATGACCCGGTTCCCCCCTTTTATGCTGCTGCCCGGTTCGCTTGCCGTCCGGCTTGCTTATTCGTCGTCGCTGTCGGCCCGGCGGCGGAAGCGGTCGATGTGGTGCTTGGCGTCGGCGATCGCGGCGTTCTGATCGGGCCAGGCGAAACCGACTTCCATCGCCGGAAACAGCACGCCGTCGATGGCGACGGGGCTGAGATCGGCGCGGCGGATGCGGGCGTGCCAGAGGCCTTTGCCAGCCTCGAAGGATTCAATGTCAAAGCCGTCGTAGAGGGTCGTCATTCTTGTCGGTCCCACGTTTCTTTTCGGAGGGTCAGGGGACCACGTTTGCGGATTCCGGAATGTGAAGCCGTTCACAAGCGGCAGGCTTTTTTGCCTCGGGCGTCAGTTCCGCGCGGCGACACGGCCCGTCCGCTTGACCGGGCGGGCAGCGGGTTCCGAGGCCGCGCGCATGATCCAGCGGCGGAACGCGGCAAAGTCGCGGTGTTCGGTTTGAAAGCTGCGATAGAGCAGGTACCAGCGCATGCCCTTGGGCACCGAGAGGTCGAACGGGGCGACCAGCCGGCCGGCGGCAAGATCGTCGTCGATATAGGGGCGGATGCCCATGGCGATGCCGAGCCCGTCGGCGGCGGCCTGCAGCGCCTGGCCGTAAAACTGGAACTCGGGCCCGCGCGGATTGATGCGAGGGAGGTTCGCGGTCTTCAGCCAGATCGGCCAGTCCTCCGGCGAATGTTCGACGCGGATCAGGCTCGGTCCCTTCAGGTCGGCCGGGCGCTTCAGGCCGCTCGCGAGGCGGGGCACGCAGACCGGCGTGAGATCGCCGGCGAACAGGGGCTCGGCGACGAGCCCGGGCCAGTCGCCGGTGCCGAGCTTGATGCCGCAGCTCCAGTCCTCGCCGAACGGCACCGACGCGCCGCCAGTGGTGAAGCGCACCTCGATGTCGGGCTCTTCGCTGCGAAACTCCGACAGGCGCGGGATCAGCCAGCGCATCGCAAAGGTGTGGCCGACGCCGATGGTGAGCACGCGGACGCTTGCCGGCGCCGTCACCTGCGCGGTGAGGCTTGCCAGCGCATCGAAGATCGGCGTCAGCCCGCTCTGATAGGCGCGGCCGGCCTGCGTTAGCACCAGGCGATTGGCCTTGCGCTCGAATAGCGCGACGCCGAGGCGCTCTTCCAGGAGATGCACCATGCGGCTGACCGCGGCCGCCGACACGCTCAGCTCCAGCCCGGCCGCAGCAAAGCTGCCGGTCCGCGCCGCCGCCTCGAATGCCTTGATGCCGTTGAGAAACAGCAGACGCCGCAAAGGCAAGACCCTTATACAAGACCCTCAGGAAAGCTGATGCCAGGCCAAGATAACTCAGTTTGCGCGGAAGGAGCAAGCGAGGCAGATTTTCCAGCGTAGTTTCGGAATGATTTGTCGGGAGTGCCGCGGCTTCTTCGCCTCTCCCCGTGTGCGGGAGAGGCCGGACGAGGGAGTGAAGCAGCCTGCGTCCCTTACTCAACGGCCCACCACCGGAGATTCGCCAGTGACGCCCATCACGATCGCTGCCCTCGGATTGCTGATGGTCGCCACCGCGTTCCTGTCGGGGCTGTTCGGCATGGCGGGCGGGCTGATCCTGATCGGTGTGCTGCTGGCACTGATGCCGCTGCCGACCGCGATGGTACTGCATGCGATCACGCAGATGGCCTCGAACGGCTGGCGCGCGTTTTTATGGCGCGCGCATATCCGCTGGCGGCCGGTCGCGAACTATATGGTCGGCGCTGCCGTCGCGCTCGCGGCCTGGTCGATCACTCGCTACGTGCCTGATAAGCCGATGGCCCTGCTGCTGCTCGGCATCACCCCGTTCATGGCGCGGCTGTTGCCGTCGAATATCAAGCCGGATCCCGATCGTCTCTGGCAGGGCACGGTCTATGGCACGATCTGCATGGGCTTGATGCTGATGACCGGCGTGTCGGGTCCGCTGCTCGACACCTTCTTCCTCGGCGGCGATTTCGGCCGACGCGAGAAAGTCGCGACCAAGGCGATGTGCCAGCTCGTCAGCCATTTCACCAAGCTGGTCTATTTCGGCGGCATCATCGACCAGGCCGCGAGCCTCGATCCCGTGCTCGCTGGCGTCGCCATCCTTGCCTCGATGCTCGGCACCACGCTGGCGCGGCGCATCCTGGAAGCGATGACCGATCAGCAATTCGTGGCCTGGTCGAACAAGCTGATCACCACCATCGCCTGCTACTACATCGCCTATGGCGGCTGGCTCATGGTGCGCACGCCGGTGCTGGCCGCCTTCGACAAGGGAGGTTTGCAATGAGCGAGACTGCCGATCCGCTGGTGCTGGACTTCGTCGAATGGGTGGCGCGCGAGCCGCGCGCCTATGCCGAGGTGATCGCGACCTGGAAAACCTCGTGCCCGCGCCTCACCATCTGGGAAGACGCCACTGAGCGCGGCTACGTCGCGCGCGAGACGCTGCCCGGTCTCGGGCTGGTGATCGCGGTGACGGAGGGCGGCGAGAAATTGCTGCGAATGAACGGGCGCTAACTCTCGACACATCGTCATTGCGAGCGTCAGCGAAGCAATCCAGAATGTCGCCGCGCGGCAGGCTGGATTGCTTCGTCGCAAGAGCTCCTCGCAATGACGGAGCCAGTGGAGGCGCCTTTGTCACTCAAACTCTACGAACTCGTCGGCACCGACGCCTCGCGTCCCTTCAGCCCGTATTGTTGGCGCACGCGGATGGCGCTGGCGCACAAGGGCCTCGCGGCGGAATCGCTGCCCTGGCGCTTCACCGAGAAGAGCGCGCTCGCGCCGCACGGGTCGGAGAAGGTTCCGGTGCTGCTGCACGATGAGAGATCGGTCGTCGACTCCTGGACGATCGCGATCTATCTCGAGGATAATTTCCCGGACCGTCCGTCGCTGTTCGGCGGCGAGGGCGGCCGCGCCATGGCGCGCATGATCAACGCCTTCGGCGACATCGCCGTGGTCGGCGGCATCTTTCCGCTGATCGTCGCCGACATCCCGAAGAATCTCGCCGAGATCGACGCTGCCTATTTCCGCAAGTCGCGCGAGGCGCGCTTCGGCGGCAAGAGCCTGGAAGCGGTCATGGCGAGCCGCGACACCGGCGTGGTCGCCTTCCGCAAGTCGCTCGAGGTGATGCGCCAGACGTTGAAGAAGCAGCCCTATCTCGGCGGCGCCGCGCCGAACTACGCCGACTACATCGTGTTCGGCGGTTTCCAGTGGGCGCGCGTGGTGAGCCCGTTCAAGCTACTCGAGGCGGACGATCCCGTTCATGCCTGGCGCGAAAAGCTGCTCGACGCGTTCGACGGCATGGCGCGGAAATCGCCGGGGCATGAGGTGTAAGGTACGGTCTCTCCGACGTCGTCCCCGCGAACGCGGGGATCCATACCGCGTGATCTATTCGAGCGCGGATGGTCGAAGTACCGGACGAACAGTCTTCGCCAAACCTCTCCCTGTGGTTATGGGTCCCTGCGTTCGCAGGGACGACAGGGAGGGTGCGGTGATCCTCTCGCGGTTAACGAGCCGCCGCGCTCGCGTCCGCCGCCGCCTTGCGCAAGCACTGGCGGCACAGGCAGTCTTCGCCTTCGACCGGCATCGGCAGCTTCGCGGTTTCCTCCGCGCACCAGCAATTGCCCGAGAGGTCGCAGCCGAATTCGGTGCCGCAGCGCGCGCAGGCGAGGCGGCGCGGTTCCGGCGGTGAGGATTCTTTCGGATTTGTCATGATTTACGTCGAAGCTTCGCCGTGATTTTCATGTCGGGTTCATCGGTCGCTGCGGTATATTAGGCGTCGCGCGCGGACTCCGAAAGCGGCTCCCGACACGCGAAGGACAAATCGATGGCCCGCGATTCGCAAGCCGCGCTCGTCGCGCTCAACCGTTTTGGCTTCGGCGCCCGCGGCGGCGCCTCGGGCGATCTCATCAACGCAGCCTCCGATCCTCGCGGTTTCGTGAAGGCAGAGCTGGTCCGTGCGAGCGGCGTGCTGCTGGAGGCGCCCGGTCTGCAATCGACCCAGCAACTCGGGCAGGCCGTCTTCGCCTATCAGGATCAGGTCAGGCAGGCGCGCGAAGCGGCGAAGGCCGCTGCGCCCGCCGAGACGCCGCCGCCTGCGCCGACAGAACAGAAGCCCGGGCTCCGCCGCAATCTCTCGCTGAATGCGGCAGCAACGGAGGTCGCCGGCCAGATGACGGAGGCCAAGCCGGCGGACAACAAGCCGGCGGACAATGCGGCAAGGCCGGACGCGATGCAGCCCAACGCCGCCGCGCCGCCGGCCGCAAAGCCGGCACCTCAGCCGCTCAACGTGATTCAAAAGACCTTCCGCTCCGAGGCGCTGGCGCGCCTGCAGCGCGCGACGCTGGCGACCTGCGGCTTCACCGAGCGTCTCGTCGCGTTCTGGTCCAACCATTTCTGCATTTCCGCGACGAAGGGCGAGCTGGCGCGGATCTGGGCCGGCGCGTTCGAGCGCGAGGCGATCAGGCCGCATGTGCTCGGGCGCTTCGCCGACATGCTGAAAGCGGTGGAGCAGCATCCGGCGATGCTGTTCTTCCTCGACAACCAGCAATCGCTCGGGCCGGATTCGCGCGCAGGCCAGAATCGCAAGCGGGGGCTCAATGAGAATCTCGCGCGTGAGATCATGGAGCTGCACACGCTCGGCGTAGGCGGCGGCTATACGCAAGAGGACGTCACCTCGCTCGCGCGCATCATCACCGGCTGGACCTTTGCCGGAAGGCAGGGGCAGTTGGGGACGCCCGGCTCCTTCGTGTTCAACGCCAATGCGCACCAGCCCGGCGCACAGATGTTGCTCGGCAAGAGCTACGAGGCGGCGGGCCTGGTGCAAGGCGAAGCCGCGCTCGCCGACATCGCGCGCCATTCGTCGACCGCGAATTTCATCGCCACCAAGTTCGCTCGCCATTTCGTTGCCGACGATCCGCCGCCGCGATTGGTGGCGCGGCTGCGTGAAATCTTTGTCAAGACCGACGGCGACCTCAAGGCGCTTGCCGCGGCGCTGGTCGATTCCGACGAGGCGTGGAAGGCGCCGCTGACCAAGATGCGCTCGCCCTATGATTTTCTGGTCGCGAGCGGCCGGCTGCTCGCGCGCGTGCCGGAGGATCCCGGCGCCTATCTGAACAATCTCAATTTGCTGGGACAGCCGCTGTGGTCGCCGGCCGGCCCCAATGGTTTCCCCGATACCAGCGCCGCATGGGCCGCGCCCGAGGGCATGAAGCTCAGGCTCGATATCGCCGCGCAGATGGGCGCACGGCTCGGGCCCAACATCGATCCGCTGGATCTGCTGGAGTTCGCAGCGGCGGACGCGGCCTCGATCGAAACGCGCCGGACCATCGAGCGCGCGGAGTCGCGCCAGCAGGCGCTGGCGCTGCTGCTGATGTCGCCGGAAATGCAGAGGAGGTGACGATGGACTGCACCGAGAACCGGCTCCTCACCTCGCGCCGCGGTCTTCTGCTCGGCGGCGCCTCGTTCGCAGCCTGGGCTTACCTGCCGAAATTCGCACGCGCGGCCGATGGGCGCGATCCCAGGCTGATCGTGGTGATCCTGCGCGGCGCGCTCGACGGTCTCTCGACCGTCGCGCCGATCGGCGATCCCGATTATGCCGGCCTGCACGGCTCGATCGCGCTCACTTCTGACGGCGCGCATCCCGCGATCATGCTGGATTCCTTCTTCGCGCTGCATCCGGCGATGCCGGAATTTGCGCGCATGTATCGCGACAAGCATGCCGCGGTGATTCACGCAGTGGCGACGCCCTATCGCGACCGCTCGCATTTCGACGGCCAGGACGTGCTCGAGAGCGGCTATGCCGGGCCTGGCCGCGTGCAGTCCGGCTGGCTCAATCGCGCGTTGGAAGCGCTGCCGCGCGGCGAGCGCGTATCGAGTGCACTTGCGGTCGGGCCCACTACGCCGCTGGTACTGCGCGGCAATGCCCCGACCGTCGGCTGGGCGCCGGTTGCGCTGCCCCAGGCGGATGACGACACCGCGATGCGCCTCGTCGATCTCTACCGTCATCGCGATCCCGCGCTGGCGCTGGCCTTGTCGCAAGGCCTCCAGCTCGACAAGGCCGCGAGCGGGGACGACATGAAGCCGAAACCCGGCAATGCGGTGGCGCAGATGCGCCAGGTCGCGCGCGGCGCGGCCAAGCTGATGGCGGCGGACGACGGCCCGCGCATCGCCGCGCTCGCCTTCGACGGCTGGGACTCGCATGCCAATGAAGGCGGCCCGGTCGGTCGTCTCGCCTTCCTGCTCGGCGGGCTCGATGGCGCACTCGCCGAATTCGAAAGCGGCTTGGGGGAGCGCTGGCGCGACACTGTCGTCGTCGTCGCCACCGAGTTCGGCCGCACCGCGCGGATCAATGGCACCGACGGCACCGATCACGGCACCGGCACGATCGCGCTGCTCGCCGGGGGCGCCGTGAAAGGTGGCCGCGTCATCTCCGACTGGCCGGGCCTCAAGCTCGCGAACTTGTATGAAGCTCGCGATCTCAAGCCGACCACCGATCTTCGCTCCGTGATCAAGGGCGTGCTGCAGGGCCAGTTCGGCCTGTCCGATCGCGTGCTGGCCGAGACGGTGTTCCCGGATAGTGCGGGAGTACGGCCGATGAAGGGATTGGTCGCCTAACCCCACGCGCCGTCATTCCGGGCCTGCGCCTTGCGGCGCATCCCGGAATGACGAGATAATGGTGCAGCATCAGGAGAACCATCCCCATGTACATCGCCATGAACCGCTTCCGCGTCGCCAAGGGCTCCGAGGCCGCTTTCGAGCAGGTCTGGCTCAGCCGCGATACGCATCTGGACAAGGTGCCGGGCTTCGTCGAATTCCATCTGCTGCGTGGACCCGAGCTCGAGGACCACACGCTCTATGCCTCGCACACCGTGTGGGCAAACCATGCCGCGTTCGACGCCTGGACCAAGTCCGAAGCGTTTCGGGCCGCGCACCACAAGGCAGGCGACAACAAGCCGCTCTATCTCGGCCACCCCCAGTTCGAAGGCTTTGAGGTGATGCAGACCGTGGGACGCGGCGCGAAATAACACGCCGCGCCTCGAACGTCAGCCCAGCGTGATCTTGTCGATCTCCGCCATCTCATCCGCGCTGAGCTTCCAGGCGATCGCCTTGACGTTCTGCTCGATCTGCTCGACACGGGTGGCGCCGGCGATCACGCTGGACACCTGCGGGCGGGCGGCGAGCCAGGAGAAGGCGAGCTCTAGCATGCTGTGGCCACGGGCCTTGGCAAAGGCCTGGAGCTTCTCGACGATGTCCTCGTTGCGCGGTGTGACGTAGCGGTCGCGCAGCCGCTCCACCTTGCCGAAGCGGGTATCATCGGGCGCGGCCTCACCCTTCCGGTACTTGCCGGTCAGGAGTCCGCTGGCGAGCGGGAAGAACGGCAACAGGCCGAGCTTGTATTCCGTCGCCGCCGGCAGCAGGTCCTTTTCGATGTCGCGCACCAGCAGGCTGTATTCGTCCTGGCAGGAGACGAAGCGGCTGACATTCATCGCCCGCGCGACGTACTCGGCTTCAGCGACGCGCCAGGCCGGGAAGTTGGAATTGCCGATGTAGCGGACCTTGCCCTGGCGGACGAGATCGTCGAGCGCGCGCAGGCTCTCCTCGATCGGCGTCAGCGGGTCGTAGTCGTGCTGCTGGTAGAGATCGATGTAGTCGGTCTTCAGCCGCCTCAGGCTCGCTTCGACGGCGTCCATGATGTAGCGGCGCGAGGCGCCCTGCTTGGTTCCGTCCTCCGCCATCGGCTTGGAATATTTCGTCGCCAGCACGATGTCCTTGCGGCGGTCGCCCAGCACAGCGCCAAGCACGTTCTCCGAGCCGCCCATGTTCGAATAGATGTCGGCGGTGTCGAACAGGGTGATGCCGAGATCGAGCGCGCGATGGATCACCTTGCGCGAGGTCTCCAGATCCGTGCGCTGGCCGAAATTGTTGCAGCCGAGCCCGACCGCGGACACGCGAAGGCCGGAGGCGCCGAGATTGCGAATTTCCATGGGAGATCCTGTCAGAGAGAGCAGCCACTCATTGTGACCATCGTGCGCCGCAGCAGCAAGGCGCGCGCCGCGCTGCTGCCATGCTGACAAGGCGGACAAAAAAATGCGGCCCCTGTCAGACGCGGCGACTGACGGGGACCGCTTGGGGCGCTTGATCGGTGACGGGGGGCCTGATCAGACGCAGGTGCAGCGTAGTCCCGCTATGTTACGCGCGGGTGACAGCGGGAGTTATCCACAGGTGCGGGCAGGGATCAGAACAGCTTGCGATAGACGATGAAACCGGACCGCTCCGCGACCTTGTCATACAGGCGCTGTGCCGTGAGATTGGTCTCGTGCGTCTGCCAATAGACGCGCGGCGATCCCGCCAGTTTCGCCCGCTCATAGACGCCGTGGATCAGCGCCGAGGCGACACCCTTGCCGCGCGCGGCTTCCAGCGTGAACAGATCCTGCAAATAGCAGGACGGCTCGATCGCGGTGGTGCTGCGATGAAACAGGTAGTTCGTCATGCCGAGCAGCTTGCCGTCGCTCTCGGCGACCAACCCATGTACCGGCTCATAGGCATCGAAGAAACGCTGCCACGTCATCGCAGTGATCTCGCCCGCCAGCGCGGTCGGGCCGGAGCGGCCGTAGAAGGCGTTATAGCCGTCCCACAGCGGCAGCCATTGATCGTAGTCCTGCCTGGTGACGGCGCGAATGGTGAGCGACATGTGGAATTCCTGCGATCGATGGGACGTCCTTCATACGTGATGACGGGCGTGCCGATCAATCGCCAGTCGCATCACTCCGCGGCGCGCAGATGCCGGATCAGCCTGCGGCCCGTGGGATCGCGCAGCGAGCGGTAGTAGTCGGCGCGTGAGGGCGCGTCGGTGTGGCGGACGAGGTCGGTCACCGGCGTGTAGCTGAGCATTCGTCCGCCGTCGGGCAGCGCGGCGCAGACGAAGCGCAGCACCTCGCCGTTGCGCAAGGCGATGTTGATCGGCGTGGCATCGCCGATGCGCACCATCTCCATGCGCTGCGCGATGAAGGTGCCGAGCTCGTCTTCGGGCAGCTCGAACGCGCCGGTGTCGCGGCCGTGATACATCAGCGCGATGAAGGGCGGCTTGCCGTCGGCGATCTCGTCCGGCACCGCGAAATAATCGCGGAAGGCGCGGTTGATGAACTCGGCCCGCGTCTCGGCATCGAGCAGCACGATGCCGATATCGACCTGGTCGAGCGCGGCCGACAGCCGTGCCGCCGTGGTGTGGCTCCGGCGCTCGGCCGCGACCGTGCCGAGCAGCCGCTCGCGCATCAGGCCGGTAATGCCGGCCGTGGCGGCACTCGTGATCGCCAGCAGGCCGAACTGGACCAGATCGGTGGTGGTCAAGCCGGAAACGCCGTGGCGGCCGAGGAGGAGCAGCGCCGCGCCGATCACCGCGACGGCCGCGCTGGTGACGGCGGAGGCGAGGCCCGACAGTGCGCCGGCGAGCGCCACGATGCCGACGAGCAGCGGAACGGGCGAGGCAGTGGGGAGAAAGCGGTCGAAAAGCATCGCCAGCAGCAGGGTTGCTGCCGTCAGCACCGGACCGGAGATCGCACGCCATCCGAACCGCATGGACCCGTCTCGCTCCTCCCGAACGAGGTAACGTCGCAACACTGACTGATCGTTGCGCCACCGCGATACGTTTTCCCGCGATGTGTTTAAGGGCCGCTTGCGTGCAAGCTTCAGGTTTTCGGATGATTTTAGACCAAGTGGGCGTGCTTGAGGGGCTGTTGCAGCGCAGGCGCATTCAGCGTCGAAATCCCCGGGCCCTTGCGCGTGACGACAATCAACAGCGACGCCGCGACCAAAATGGCCGCAGTCAGTGCGATTGCAACGACTACCACGGGTGATTTCATCGACGTCCTGTCGCGATGCCTGAAGGCACGGGCCACGCGGCGCCTTGAAGGCTGGACCAGGATGAAACGGGAATCAGACCGGCAGGCCCATCGCCATGGTCGCCTTGGTCGACAGCACCGTCAGGGTGACGATCAGGCACAGCGAGAGCGCGGCGACGGCGAGCGAGGCCGCGACCGCGTTGGTCAGCCGGGAAGACGCGACGGTAGCGGGATGGCCCTGAAAGCCTGCCGTGCCGGACGCCCGTATCATGGTCTAAATCCTTCAACGTGCGAGCGAATCACCCGCGACTTTCCACAATTTCCCAGTTTCAACCGGCAATATTGCGGCGGCTATCGCGCAGAAAACGGCGGGATTGCGGCGAATGTTACCTTTGTACCCGCTATTCGCCAGAGCGCAGGGCGCGCGCTCAGGCCCCGGCGGCAATGCTGGCGGGGTCGTCGACGTCGGCCGGCCGCCAGTCCATCGACACGAAACCCGGCGCAGCTTCCACCCGCTTCAGCCAGTCGCGGATCGCCGGGAAGGCCTGGAGGTCGAAGTCGCAGCGGTCGGCGAGGTGGGTGTAGCCGTACAAGGCGATGTCGGCGACCGTGAGTTGGCGCGCGGCGAAATAGGCGTTGGTCTTGAGGTGGTTCTCCATCACCTGGAGCGCGCCATAGCCGCGCTCCATCCAGTCTTCCAGCGAATGGGTCTGGAGGTCGCGGCCGCCCTTGACCAATGATAGCCAGAAATAGGCGGCACCGATGTTCGGCTCCAGCGCGTGCTGCTCGAAGAACATCCATTGCAGCGCCTCGGCGCGGTCGATGCGGTTCTCGGGCGCGAGCGGTGTGCCGACGGCGACGTACCAGAGGATGGCGTTGGACTCCGCGAGAAAGCGGTCGTCGCCGACCTCGAGCAGCGGCACCTGTCCCGACGGGTTCTTGGTCAGAAAGTCCGGCGTGCGGCTCTCGCCGCGCAGAATGTCCACCTCGATCGCTTCGTAAGGCACGTTGAGCAGCGCCAGCGCAAGGCGGACCTTGTAGCTGTTGCCCGAGCGTTGCATCGAATAGAGCTTGTACATTCTGAGAATGATTCCGGAAGACGGGAGGCGCGGCGCTCGTTGCCGTGCGAGGCGGCTAAACAATGATGCCGATGCGAATCCGCTGCAAGGGCCGGCCAATAGAAAAACTCGAAATCCCTACCGCACTGCAGCGCCGCGGAAGATCATTTCCGCGCGACGATGCAAATCAGATCACGCTTGCGTCAGCATGCGAGCGCTTGGCTCGCGCGATCGTGCGCAGGGTGAGCGATTGGGGAAGAGCGCTGTCATCAACCCAGTGCGCCGTCATGCCCGGGCTTGTCCCCGGGCATTCACGTTCTTCGTGCCGCGGGTGAGGCGTGGATGGCGGGACACTGGCGAGCGGAGAGCGACGCCGTCCTTCGGACGGCTATGCCCGGCCATGACGGAGCTTCAGCACGCAACACGCAAAATTGCTCCGAGGACAAGCCTTCCGGGATATGAGCGATTCGCGCGATAAAGTTGCGGAAAATTGCTGGAAATCGCTGCTTGAACCGCTCCAAATCCGTAAGTTTTTCCGAGATCGGGCCGAAGTTTCTTGCGGCGCAGCGGCACACGTTTTAGGGTATCTCATTCCCACAATCAGAGTCGTGAGGCCCAGGGCTTTTCGACGCTTGTCAGGAGATGACGATGTCCTTCCTTGCCGCTGCGCTCGACCGTGTGAAGCCGTCCGCGACCATCGCGGTCACGGATAAAGCACGCGCGCTGAAAGCGGCGGGCCGCAACGTCATCGGTCTCGGTGCCGGCGAGCCCGACTTCGACACGCCCGCGAACATCAAGCTGGCGGCGATCCGCGCCATCGAGGCCGGCAAGACCAAGTACACCGCGGTCGACGGCATTCCCGAGCTGAAGGACGCGATCATCGCCAAGTTTCAGCGCGAGAACGGCGTTGCCTACAAGCCGAACCAGATCATCGTCGGCACCGGCGGCAAGCAGGTGCTGTACAACGCGCTGATGGCGACCATCAATCCGGGCGACGAGGTGATCATTCCCGCGCCGTACTGGGTCAGCTACCCTGAGATGGTGGCGCTCGCCGGCGGCGAGCCGGTGCCGGTGGTCTGCACCGCTGCGACCGGCTTCAAGCTCCAGGCCGAGGCGCTCGAGCGCGCGATCACGCCGAAGACAAAATGGGTGATCCTGTGCTCGCCGTCGAACCCGACGGGAGCCGCCTACACGCGTTCCGAACTGAAGGCGCTCACCGACGTGCTGGTGAAGCATCCCCATGTCTGGGTGATGACCGACGACATGTACGAGCATCTCGTCTATGACGACTTCCAGTTCACCACGGTGGCGCAGGTCGAGCCGAAACTCTACGACCGCACGCTCACCGTGAACGGTGTGTCGAAGGCCTATTGCATGACCGGCTGGCGCATCGGCTATGCCGGTGGCCCCGCGCAGCTGATCAAGGCGATGTCGACCATCCAGTCGCAGTCGACCTCGAACCCGTCCTCGATTGCGCAATGGGCCGCGGTGGAAGCTCTGAACGGTCCGCAGGACTTCATCCCCGCCAACAACAAGGTGTTCAAGGAGCGGCGCGACCTCGTCGTCTCCATGCTCAACCAGGCCAAGGGCATCGAATGCCCGCGTCCCGAGGGCGCGTTCTACGTCTATCCGTCCTGCGCCGGCACGATCGGCAAGACCGCGCCGTCGGGCAAGGTGATCGACAATGACGAGACCTTCGTCACCGAGCTCCTTGAGACCGAAGGCGTCGCGGTGGTGCAGGGTTCGGCCTTCGGCCTCGGCCCGGCGTTCCGCATCTCCTACGCGACCAAGACCTCGGATCTCGAAGACGCATGCAAGCGCATCCAGCGCTTCTGCGGTAATTTGCGGTAAGTCTGTCGCGACGAGAATTGAAAAGGCCCGCTTCGTGCGGGCCTTTTTTATGCGTGTTCGATGAGTGGAGTCGGATGGGCTTTTGCTTGGGGCAGCATTGTGCCTTGTCCCTCACCCGGATCACGCCGGACGATGCTTCGCATCGCCGGGGCGATCCGACCTCTGCCCGCTGAAGAGCGGGGAGAGGTTAGGACGCCCGCCACGCGCCATTGAAGTTTGATTGGCTTTGAGTGAGGGGCGCACCGCTCTCTCACTCCCTCGCCCCGTTCTTACGGGGGGCGGGACGAGCAAAGCTCGCCCTGAGAGGGTGGGGTGAGGGGCTCTCTCCACAAGTTCGATTCTAACCGCCTGCGATATGGCACCCACAACGCACTTGTGGCATAGACCATCGCGCAGCGTGCAGTGCGCCTTCTCTGCTCGCATCACTTCATCGCCGGAGACATTTCATGCGCCGTTCGTTGATCTTCGCCGGGCTCGCCGCCGCCAGCCTCGTTGCCTCCAGCGTGAGCGGCAGTGCGCAGCAGCGGATGGCCCGGGTCGGCGTGCTCGAATGCCGCGGCGGCGCCAGCGTCGGCTTCATCGTGGGATCGGTGACCCATCTCGGCTGCGTGCTGCGCGCCGATGGTCTGCCCGACGATCGTTACGTCGCAACCATCCGCAAAGTCGGTCTCGACATCGGCATCACCCAGGAGACGGCTTTGGCGTGGGGCGTGTTCGCGCCGGTCGACCGGCTCGGCCCCGGCGACCTCTCGGGCAATTATGCCGGTGCGCAGGGCAGCGCCTCGGTCGGTGTCGGCTTGGGGGGTAACGTGCTGGTCGGCGGCTCCAACAATTCGATCGCGCTCCAACCGCTCAGCGTGCAGGGCCAGGTCGGCCTCAACATTGCCGCCGGCCTCGAGAGCCTGGAACTTCGTCCGGGCCGTTGATCGCGCGCCGGGCGGGTGGTGCTGCTCCACCTCTTCCCAGCGGGAAGAGGTGGAACACCACCGTCAAGACTTGATCTAACCGACGACGCACCGCAGCGACGTTTGATGCTTGCCAAATCTCGGGGACGGGCAGAGCATCTGCGATTGCCGACCCAATCATGGGCCGAGCTCCACACCAAGGAGGCGGCGAATGGGACAAGACGTCAGAAGTCCCCGAGGTCCACGGTGCATCGCGCTGGTGGGCCCTTTCCAAAGCGGTAAAACCACACTTCTCGAAGCAATATTGGCGCGAACGGGTGCAATCCCGCGTGCCGGCAGTGTCGACGCCGGAACTTCCGTCGGCGACGCTGCGCCCGAGGCCCGTCATCACAAGATGACCGTCGGGCTCACTGCCGCCACCACGAGTTTCATGGGCGACAGCTACACTTTCCTCGATTGTCCCGGTTCCGTCGAGTTTGCCCACGACATGCGCGCCGCGCTGCCCGCGGTCGATGCCGCGATCGTGGTCTGCGAGGCCGACGAGAAGAAGCTGCCGCAGCTTCAGATCATCCTGCGCGAGCTGGAGGAGCTGAAGATCCCGCGTTTCCTGTTCCTCAACAAGATCGACCGCGCGAGCCAGCGCATCCGCGAGTCGCTCGCAATGCTGCAGCCCGCCTCCCGCGTGCCGCTGGTGCTGCGCCAGATCCCGATCTGGAAGGACGAACTGATCGAGGGCTTCGTCGATCTCGCGCTGGAACGCGCCTTCATCTATCGTGAGCACAAGGCTTCCGAGGTGGTCGCGCTCGAAGGCGGCAATCTCGACCGCGAGAAGGAGGCCCGCTTCTCGATGCTGGAGAAGCTCGCCGATCACGACGACGCGCTGATGGAGCAGCTGCTCGAAGACATCCAGCCGCCGCGTGATGCCGTGTTCGACGATCTCGCCCGCGAATTGCGCGAAGGGGTGATCTGCCCTGTGCTGTTAGGGGCAGCCGCGCGCGAAAACGGCGTACTGCGTCTGATGAAGGCGCTGCGTCACGAGGCGCCGGGAATAGCGGAGACCGCAAAACGTCTCGGCGTTACCGAGACCAGGGACGCGCTCGGCTTCGTGTTCAAGACGCTGCATTCGCAGCATGGCGGCAAACTGTCATTGACGCGGCTGCTCGCCGGCCATCTCGACGACGGCGCCACGCTGCAATCCGCTTCCGGAGGAGCGGGCCGCATCTCCGGCATCCTCGCCGTCAACGGCGCCTACGACACCAAGCGTGCCACAGCTGAAGCTGGCGACACGGTGGCGCTCGCCAAGCTCGATCCGATCAAGACCGGCGACACGGTCTCGAGCGGCAAGACCCCGCCTGCGGCGCTCGCGGTCTCGGAGCCGACGTCGCCGGTGCTCGCGATCTCGGTTGCGGCCACCGATCGCAAGGACGACGTCAAGCTCGGCCAGGCGCTGACGCGGCTGCACGAGGAGGATCCCTCGCTCGTCATCGTGATGAACGCCCAGACCCACGACACCGTGCTGTGGGGACAGGGCGAGATGCACTTGCGCGTCGCCAGCGAGCGGCTGCGCGACCGCTTCGGCGTCAAGATCACCTCGCATCCACCGGCCATCGGCTATCAGGAGACCATCCGCAAGCCGATCGTCCAGCGCGGCCGCCACAAGAAGCAGTCCGGCGGCCACGGCCAGTTCGGCGACGTCGTGCTCGACATCAGGCCGTTGCCGCGCGGCGAGGGCTTCAAGTTCGCCGAGAAGGTCGTTGGTGGCGCCGTGCCGCGCAACTACATCGGCGCGGTGGAAGAAGGTGTCGTCGACGGATTGACGCGCGGTCCGCTCGGTTTCCCCGTCACCGATTTGCAGGTGACGCTGACCGACGGCTCCTATCACAGCGTCGACTCTTCCGATCTCGCCTTCCGCACGGCGGCGCGGATCGGACTAAACGAGGGCCTGCCGCATTGTCAGTCGGTGCTGCTGGAGCCGATCCACGTGGTCGAGATCGTCTGTCCGACCGACGCCACCGCCAAGATCAATGCGATCCTGTCGGCGCGGCGCGGCCAGATCCTCGGCTTCGACACGCGTGACGGCTGGAGCGGCTGGGACAGCGTCCGCGCCATGATGCCGGAAGCCGAGATCGGCGAACTGATCGTGGAGCTGCGCTCGGCCACCGCCGGCGCCGGCAGCTTCACCCGCACGTTCGACCACATGGCCGAAGTCACAGGCCGCGCCGCCGACCAGATCATCGCCGCGCATCAACACGCGGCTTGATCAAGCTGGCTTAGTCAGGGACGGCACTCTCTCACACCCTCTCCCCGTCCTTACGGGGAGAGGGGTGGGGTGAGGGCTGTCTCCACGGGTGCGGTGCTTCATTTAGGCCGCGCCCCCTCTCCACTCGTCATTGCGAGCCACCGGGTCCGCGCAAAGCGCGGCCCGATGACAGGCTCCGCGAAGCAATCCAGACTGTCTCTGCGCAGGCAGCCTGGATTGCTTCGTCGCAAGAGCTCCTCGCAATGATGGAGGAGATAGGCGTAAGCCCCTTGCGCTTGCCCGCGGATGATGTATTTTACATCATTGTACACGTCTCAGATATCATTTATAAGTTCTGGTAAGTGAGGCCAAGGTGATCACGTCGTTCCAGATGCGGGCAGCCCGCGCGCTGCTGGGCATTGACCAGAAAACCCTGGCCGAGCTCGCCGGCGTTTCGCTGCCGACCATCCAGCGGATGGAGGCCAGCACCGGCAATGTGCGCGGCGTGGTCGAGACCCTGATCAAGGTGGTCGAGGCGTTCGACCGGGCCGGTGTCGAGCTGATCGGCGAGCAGGTCCGCAGCGACAGCGGCGGGCGTGGCGTCCGCCTGAAGGAGCCCGGGCCGCCGCGTCGGGTGGGGGCGTGATCTTGCGGGTCATGCCCGGAGCAGACTGAACCAGCGCACCGTCGCGTCCGAATCGCGGCCGCACGATGCAGTGGAGCATTGTGGGGCAGCGGAGCATGAGCATCACAAGCGATCACGCAAGCCGGCTGCACCAGCTGCGTCAGCCGACCTTCGCCGAACTGTATCTGCCAAAGCTCGTCACCGTCTGGCGTGAAGGCTACGGCGTCGCGGACTTCCGCGCCGACGTCTTCGCAGGGCTGACGGTTGCGATCGTGGCGCTGCCGCTGTCGATGGCGATCGCGATCGCCTCGGGCGTGACGCCGGACCGCGGTCTCTACACCGCTGTCGTCGGCGGCTTCATCGCCTCGCTGCTCGGCGGCAGCCGGTTCCAGATCGGCGGACCCGCCGGCGCCTTCATCGTATTGGTCGCAGCGACCGCGGAACGTCACGGCGTCGATGGCGTCATCCTCGCCACCCTGATGGCGGGCGTGTTCCTGATCGCCGCGGGCCTGCTCCGGGTCGGCACCTACATCAAGTTCATTCCCTATCCGGTGACGGTCGGATTCACCGCTGGCATCGCCGTGATCATCTTCGCCAGCCAGCTCCGCGATCTCGGCGGCATCACGCTTGCGGGGAAAGAGCCCAGCGAGTTCGTTCCAAAGCTGGTCGCGCTCGCCGGCGGTCTCAACACCATCAATCCATCCGCCGTGGCGGTCGCAATCATCAGCATCGCCATCATCGCGGCCTTGCGGATCTGGCGGCCGTCCTGGCCCGGCATCCTGATCGCGGTCGTGCTCGCCGCCGTTGCGTGTGCCGTGCTGTCGCTGCCGGTGGAAACCATCGGGTCGCGCTTCGGCGGCATTCCGCGCGAATTGCCGTCACCGGCGCTGCCGGCGTTCTCGGTCGCGAAGGCGAGCGCCGTGCTGCCGGATGCGATCGCGTTCGCGCTGCTGGCAGCTATCGAGTCGCTGCTGTCGGCGGTGGTCGCCGACGGCATGACCGGGCGCCGTCACCGCTCCAATTGCGAGCTGGTGGCGCAAGGCGCCGCCAATATCGGCTCGGCGCTGTTCGGCGGCATCTGCGTCACCGGCCTGATCGCGCGCACCGCGACCAACATCCGCGCCGGCGCGCGCGGGCCGCTGGCCGGCATGCTGCACTCCGTGTTCCTGCTGCTGTTCATGCTGATCGCGGCGCCGCTCGCAAGCTACATTCCGCTGGCCGCGCTCGCCTCGGTGCTGGTCGTGGTGGCCTGGACCATGGCGGAGAAGCACGAATTCGCCACGCTCCTGCGTTCGTCATGGGGCGATGCCGTCGTGCTGCTCGCGACCTTCCTGCTGACGATCTTCCGCGATCTCACCGAAGGCATCCTGGTCGGCTTCGCGCTCGGCGCCGTGCTGTTCATCCATCGCATGGCGGAGATGACGGGCATCGAGGAACGCTCGCCACTCGTCGCCGGCGATCGTCCCGACGACGGCAACGGCGATCGCGTTCGCTACGATCCTGCGCTTGCGGTCGATCGCGACGTGCTGGTCTATCGCATCACCGGCGCGTTCTTCTTCGGCGCGGCCTCCGCCATCGGAGGCGTGCTCGACGAGGTCGCCGACAAGCGCAAGGCCTTCGTGGTCGATTTCGCCGCGGTGCCGTTCCTGGATTCGACGGCGGCTAACGTGCTCGGCCGCGTCGCCGCCAAGGCGCACCGCCAGGGCATCCGCCTGTTCATCACCGGCGCCTCGCCCGCGGTCCGGCGCGCGCTGCTCACCCATGGCGTGACGCCGCCCCGGGCGCGATATCGCCAGAGCCTCGACCGCGCGATCGCCGACATCAAGGGCCGGGCGGCCGACGAGGCCGCGGCGGACTAGCGACGTCCGCACGCTTGACAGGCCCCACGGGACGCGAAATGGATCGCCTCGGGAATACGACCCCGAGGAAAAGATGTCCGCGCCCAAAGCTCCTGCAGCCTGTCTGATCGGATGGCCGGCCGCGCATTCGCGCTCGCCGCTGATCCATCATTACTGGCTGCGCACGCTCGGCATTGCCGGCGGCTATGTCATCGAAGCGGTTCCGCCCGAGGATCTCAGGGATTTCGTGCTGCGGCTGTCGCTGCGCGGATTCGTCGGCGCCAACGTCACCATCCCGCACAAGGAGGAGGTGCTGGCGCTGTCCACTCCCGACGCCCGCGCCAAGGCCGTCGGCGCGGCGAACACGCTGTGGTTTGCCGACGGCGAGCTGCGCTCGACCAACACCGATGTCGAAGGTTTCATCGGCAATCTCGACGCCAGCGCGCCCGGCTGGGATGCTGCCGAGGAGGCGCTGGTGCTCGGCGCCGGCGGCTCCTCGCGGGCGGTCGTGTTCGGTCTGCTCGAGCGTGGGATCAAGCGCATCCATCTGGCCAATCGCACCATCGCGCGGGCTGAGACGCTGGCAAGACAGTTCGGGCCGAACGTGCATCCCGTGACGTGGGACGGGATCGACGATGTGCTGCCGCGCGCAAAACTTCTCGTGAACACGACCTCGCTCGGCATGCACGGCCAGCCCTCACTCGATGTTGATGTCGCGCGCCTGCCGCAGGCGGCGGTGGTCGCCGACCTCGTCTATGTGCCGCTGGTGACGCCGCTGCTCGCCGCCGCAACGGCGCGCGGCCTGAAGACGGCAGACGGGCTCGGCATGCTGCTGCACCAGGCAGTGCGCGGCTTCGAGCTGTGGTTCGGCCGGCGGCCGGAGGTCACGGCCGAGCTGCGGGCGCTGGTCGAGGCCGATCTCACAAAGACTTGAGAGAATAGCACGCGTCGTCCGGAGTTCTCCATCCGGGGGACAATCGGAGACCGTCATGTCTGTTCAACGCGCAACTTTCACACGTCCGCTCATCGCCGTCGCGATGGTGGCCGCTTCCACCCTCTATGCCTACGCGCAGAGGGCACCGGTGCCGACGCGCGTGCGCGGCACGATCGAAAGCGTCAATGGTGACACGATGCAGGTCAAATCGCGCAGCGGCGAGGACGTCAAGCTGCGCATCGCTTCCGACGTGAACGTATCGGGGATTACCAAAATTTCACTCGCCGACATCAAGGTCGGCTCCTTCGTCGGCGCCACCACGGTGCCGGGACCGGACGGCGGCCAGAACGCGGTCGAGGTCCACGTGTTTCCGGAGAGCATGCGCGGCACCGGCGAGGGCTCGCGGCCCTATGACCTCAAGCCGAATTCGAGCATGACCAACGCCACGGTCTCGGAGAGCGTGGTCGGCAATGACGGCCATACGCTGCTGGTCAAGTACAAGGACGGCGAGAAGAAGGTGTTCGTCGCCGACAACACGCCGGTGGTGACCTTCGTGCCTGGCGACAAATCCGACCTGAAGGCCGGCGCCAAGGTCATCGCCTTCATGAAGCAACTGCCGGACGGCTCGTTCGAGACCAACCGCGTCAGCGTCGGCCGTGACGGCCTGACGCCGCCGATGTAAGTTGGGGGGCGCTGCCGCAGTGGTCCCTGCGAAAGCAGGGACCCATTCGTGATCGCTCGATGTGAGAAGATTGCAGTACCGCGCGAAGACTGACTAATCACCAGTCCTCGCCAAACTACTCCCTGTGGTTATGGGTCCCGGATCGGCGCTGCGCTTGTCCGGGACGACAGCGGAAATTTGTGGCTGCGATCTTCGATCACACCGAGATCTCGTAGGGTGGGCAAAGGCGCATTTGCGCCGTGCCCACGTCTTTCTCACATTCCGCGCACGATGGTGGGCACGCTTCCGCCTTCGCTCGTCGAGCTACGGCGGACAAGTCGCTTTGCCCACCCTACGGCACCGCCGCTGCACCTCACATCGCGATGACATGATCGTCGATCTCGTCGATCCGGTTGACGCCGCACAGGCCCATGGTGGTGAGCAGCTCCTTCTGGATGATGTCGATCGCCTTGGCGACGCCGGCCTGGCCGCCGGCACCCAGGCCGTAGGCATAGGCGCGGCCGAGCATGCAGGACTTTGCGCCGAGCGCAAGCGCGCGCATCACGTCCTGGCCGGAGCGGATGCCGCCGTCGAACATGATCTCCATCCTGTCACCGACCGCATCGGCGATCTCGGGCAGCACCTCGATCGAGGACGGCGCGCCGTCGAGCTGCCGGCCGCCATGGTTGGAGACGACGAGGGCCTGCGCGCCGGTCTTGGCCGCTTCCTCGGCGTCCTCGACGTCGAGGATGCCCTTGATGACGAGCTTGCCCGGCCAGATGCTGCGGACCCACTCGACGTCTTTCCAGTTCAGCGAGGTGTCGAACTGCGAGGCCGTCCATTCGGCGAGGCGATTGAGATCCTCGGTGTTCTTCACGTGGCCGGCGATGTTGCCGAAGGTGCGGCGCTTGCCCTGCAGCACGCCGGAGACCCAGCTGGGCTTGCTGGCGAAATCCAGCAGCTTCGACAGCGACCATTCGGGGGGCACGGTCATGCCGTTCTTGATGTCGGCGTGGCGCTGGCCGATCACCTGGAGGTCCACGGTGAGCACCAGCGCGCTGCACTTGGCCGCGATCGCGCGCTGGATCAATTCCTTGATGAAGCCGCGGTCCTTCATGACGTAGAGCTGGAACCAGAACGGCTTCTCGACATTGGCGGCGATGTCCTCGATCGAGCAGATCGACATGGTCGATTGCGTGAACGGGATACCGGCGGCCTGCGCGGCGCGGCAGGCATAAATTTCGCCGTCGCCATGCTGCATGCCGAGCAGGCCGACGGGGGCGAGCATCAGCGGCATGGTCGAGGGCTCGCCGAGGATCGTGGTCGAAGTGTCGCGCTTGGAGACATCGACCAGGATGCGCTGGCGGAACTTGATCGCCTGCATATCCTCGCGGTTGGCGCGCAGCGTCTCCTCGGCATAGGAGCCGCGGTCGCAATAGTCGAAGAACGCCTTCGGCACGCGGCGCTTATGCAGCGTGCGAAGATCGTCGATACAGGTGATATGTTTCATGATCGTTCCCCGGCCCGTCTTCTACCAAGAGTCTTGCATCGGAAGATTTCGGGGTCATCTAGCATGGTTGGATGCACAGCCAAATCCGTTTGCAGACGGTTTTGCAGGAGGGCACCATGACGAAGCCGCACGCTGGACCTTCGCCGGAAGAGATCAAGGAGAAGCGTGATCTCGAGGAAGCCCTGGAAGAAGGTCTGGAAGAGACCTTTCCGGGCTCCGATCCCGTCAACGTCACCCAGCCGGCGCCGAGCCGCGGGGATGGGCACGTGAAGCGCAGCGATTAAGTCGGGTTCCGCCCCGTTTCGGCACCATCGGCAGGAAATATAATGTTAACAAGCCGTTGTCGGACGGCGGCGCCCCGGTTCCGTAATGATTCATCATATTTTTTGAAGCCAAGTTAGCCTCACAGGCATTATAACACGCCTAGCAAATCAGGGATGCGGGCCCCGTTCGGGCAGCCCGTGGTTGTAGAGGGGATCCCCTGGTTGTTGCTCGGGGGACGATATGAGTCGCAAATATTTCGGGACGGACGGGATTCGGGGCCGCGCCAACGGACTGATCACGCCGGAGCTCGCGCTCAAGGTCGGCCAGGCCGCAGGCCTTGCGTTTCAGCGCGGTGACCACCGCCACCGGGTCGTGATCGGCAAGGACACCCGCCTGTCCGGCTACATGATCGAATACGCGATGGTCGCCGGCTTCACCTCGGTCGGCATGGACGTGCTGCTGGTCGGCCCGATGCCGACGCCGGCGGTTGCGATGCTGACCAAGTCGATGCGCGCCGATCTCGGCGTCATGATCTCGGCCTCGCACAATCTGTTCGAGGACAACGGCATCAAGCTGTTCGGCCCGCAGGGCTTCAAGCTCTCCGACGACGTCGAGAGGCAGATCGAGCAGCTGCTCGATGAGCCCATCGACAAGCGGCTGGCACAAAGCGCGAGCCTCGGCCGCGCCCGTCGTATTGACGGCGTGCATGACCGCTACATCGAATTCGCCAAGCGCACGCTGCCGCGCGACCTCTCGCTCGACGGCCTGCGCGTCGTGATCGATTGCGCCAATGGCGCCGCCTACAAGGTGGTGCCGGAAGCGCTGTGGGAGTTGGGCGCCGACGTCGTGCCGATTGGCGTCGAGCCCGACGGCTTCAACATCAACAAGGATTGCGGCTCGACCTCGCCGGAAGCACTGTCGCGGAAGGTGCG
This sequence comes from Bradyrhizobium sp. AC87j1, assembly GCF_002936975.1. Lineage (NCBI taxonomy): Bacteria > Pseudomonadati > Pseudomonadota > Alphaproteobacteria > Hyphomicrobiales > Nitrobacteraceae > Bradyrhizobium > Bradyrhizobium sp. AC87j1. Next base: position 16,171 of record NZ_PTFE01000074.1, on the reverse strand, counting down.
CGAGATGCGCGCCGACATCGGCATCGCGCTCGACGGCGACGCCGATCGCGTCATCCTGGTCGACGAGCGCGGTCATGTCGTCGACGGCGACCAGTTGCTCGCGGTGATCGCGCAGAGCTGGAAGGAAGACGGCCGCCTGTCGCGTCCCGGCATCGTCGCCACCGTGATGTCCAATCTCGGGCTCGAGCGCTTCCTGAAAGGGCAGGGGCTCGATCTGGTGCGCACGCCGGTCGGCGACCGCTACGTGCTCGAGCAGATGCTGAACGGCGGCTACAATCTCGGCGGCGAGCAGTCGGGCCACATCATCCTGTCGGACTACGCCACCACCGGCGACGGTTTTGTCGCTGCGCTGCAGGTGCTGGCGGTGGTGCAGAAGCTGCGCCGCCCCGTGTCGGAAGTCTGCCACCGCTTCGATCCGCTGCCGCAGATCCTCAAGAACGTCCGCCACAAGGGCGGCAAGCCGCTCGACGATTCCGACGTCAAGTCGGCGATCTCCGACGGCGAGAAACGGCTCAACGGCCACGGCCGCCTCCTGATCCGCTCCTCCGGCACCGAGCCGGTGATCCGCGTCATGGGCGAGGGCGAAGACCGCATCCTGGTCGAGGACGTCGTCGACACCATCGTCTTCGCGCTCGGCCAGGCCGCGGCCTGAGCTCTCTTCCTTCTCCCCCTGTGGGAGCAGGTGGCGCGAAGCGCCGGATGAGGGGTTCTCTCGACTCGCAATACTTTTCGTGAAGACAGATACCCCTCACCCGTCTCGCCGCTAACGCGGCGAGCCACCCTCTCCCACAAGGGGAGAGGGTAAGACACACGCATCCCAGCCATTTGCGATTGGCGGTGGTTCCACCGCGCGTTGCATCGTACCTACGAGGTCGCGGCAATCTGCCGCGCCGGGACCGCTGCATTGAACAAATCTGTCGTCGTCTCAGAGGAAACGCTGACCGAGCCCGTCGTCGTGGCTGACGTGGCACCCGCGGCCAAAGCGGCCGGGCCGGCCTATGTCGTGCTCGCCGGCATCAGCTTCTCGCACTTCCTCAACGACACCATGCAGTCGCTGATCGCCTCGGTGTATCCGATCCTGAAGGACACCTACGCGCTCGACTTCGCGCAGATCGGCATGATCACGCTCGCGTTTCAGTTCACGGCCTCGCTGCTGCAGCCGGTGGTCGGGCATTATACCGACAAGAAAGCGCAGCCTTATTCGCTGGCGATCGGCATGGCCTCGACCTTCTTCGGCCTCTTGCTGCTCAGTGCCGCGCACCAATATCTCGTCATCCTCGTCGCCGCCGCGCTGGTCGGTCTCGGCTCGGCGGTGTTTCACCCCGAATCCGCGCGCATCGCGCGGCTCGCCTCCGGCGGCCGCTACGGGTTTGCGCAATCGGTGTTCCAGCTCGGCGGCAGTTTCGGCACCTCGATGGGGCCGGTGCTGGCGGCGCTGATCGTGGTGCCGTTCGGGCAGGGCAGCATCGCCTGGTTCTCCTCGATCGCCTTCCTCGCGATCCTCATCCTCTGGCGCATCGGCCGCTGGTATGCGCCGCAGATCAAGGCGAAGAAGATGGCGGCGGTTCAGGCCCATCCCGAGGCGCCGAGCTCGCGCCGCGTCGCCGTTGCGCTGCTCGTGCTGGTCGCGCTGCTGTTTTCAAAACAGCTCTATGTCTCGAGCCTGTCGAGCTATTACATCTTCTACCTGATCGACCGGTTCGGCGTGTCGACGCAGGCAGCGCAGATCTATCTCTTCATCTTCCTCGCGGCGAATGCGGTCGGCGCGTTTCTGGGCGGTCCCTTGGGCGATCGCTTCGGCCGCAAGATCGTGATCTGGATCTCGATCCTGGGCGCGCTGCCGTTCACGCTGGCGCTGCCCTATGCCGGGCTCGTCGGCAGCGCCGTGCTGTCAGTCATTATCGGCCTGATCATCTCCTCGACGACGTCGTCGATCATCGTGTTCGCGCAGGAGCTGGTGCCGCACAGATTCGGCATGATCTCCGGCGTGTTCTTCGGCGTTGCGTTCGGCATCGGGGGCCTGGGCGCCGCCGTGCTCGGCAAGCTCGCCGACCACACCTCGATCGAGTTCGTCTACCAGGTCTGCGCCTACCTGCCGGCGATCGGCCTGCTTGCGGTGTTCCTGCCCAAGCTGCCGCGGCACGCGCGTTAACGGATTCTCTCCCGCTGCACTGCGGCTTTACACATCGTTAGCAATTGCGGCGCGAGGCGCTGCAGTTTTGCAACGCTTCTCGTCCGTGCGCGCGAGCAGTCAGGAAAAATCAACCTTAAAAATTAGGGTTAAGTGGCGCTTAAACATTTGCTGGCATCGTCCGCTCCGTGAGTTTCCAGAACGTGAGGCCTGCGTATTTGCCTCACCGGCCAAAAGGACGAAGCCAATGCGTAGCGTTAAGTCTCTCCTTGCCGCGGGTGCGGCAACCCTGATCTCGTCGATGGCGTTCGCTGCCGATATGCCGATCGCGGCGCCCCCTCCCATGTACGCGCCGCCGGCTCCGCCCGCCGATTTCGGCGGCTGGTATCTGCGCGGCGACATCGGCTTCAGCAATCAGAAGACGAAGGATCTGCGCTACGGTCGCGAGTCGGCCTATTCGCAGCTCACCTCGTTCGATCAGCAGACTTCGTTCGACGCGGCCGGCATCTACGGTGTCGGCGTCGGCTACCGGTTCAACAACTGGTTCCGTACCGACGTGACCGGGCAGTACCGCGGCAATTCGAACTTCAAGGGAACGGATCGTTTCACCGGAACCGCGGGCGGCGTGCCTTACAGCGGCATCGACAATTACGGTGCAAGCAAGTCCGAATGGCTGGTCTTGGCGAACGCGTACGTTGACCTGGGTACGTGGTGGTGCATCACGCCGTTCATCGGCGCCGGCGTCGGCGGCGCGCGTGTTTCGATCGCGAACTTCACCGACACGGGCATAAACAACCTCGCAGTCGGAAATACGAGCTTCGCCAGTGCGCCGACCGGTTCGAAGTGGAATTTTGCCTGGGCGGCCCATGCCGGTCTTGCTTACAAGGTCAATCCCAACCTCGTCCTCGAACTCGCCTACAGCTACGTCGACCTGGGTCCAGGACAAACCGGTGTCCTGTCGGACTACACCGGAGGCACCACTGGCAACGTCTTCAAGTTCAAGGATATCACCTCGCACGACCTGAAATTCGGAGTGCGCTGGAATCTCGACAGCCCGCCGGCCTACATGCCGGCGCCGCTCGTCACCAAGGGCTGATCGACACTTCGATCGGTTAGGACTTCTTAACGGCGCGGGATCATCCCGCGCCGTTTTGCTTTGCGTATTTTTCATGGCGAGTAGCGATGAAGGTGCCAGACGCAACCATTGGTTAAGGTTAACGAGCCATGATCACGGGTGAAAGTTCGAGTTCGATGGAGCGTTGCGATGCGTGGGCTTTTGTTGGCGGCGGCGATGTTGGGGACGGTGTCTGCCGCGCATGCGGCCGATATGCCCGATCTTCCCATCCTGCGCGGCAGCTTCACCGACGGTCTCACCAGGTCCAGCGTCAACTGGCAAGGCTTCTATGTCGGCGGGCAGGGTGGCTACGGATCATCCGATGAGAATTTCAACGGGTCGACCAGCAATATGATGGCGGCGCTGCTCGCAGACACCCTGATCGAGCAGGAGATGCAGGTCTCGCAATGGAATCTCGGCCTCGGAAAGGCCTCTCAGCGCAGCAGCGGATATGGTGCTTTCGTGGGCTACAATGCCCAATGGGACGATGTCGTGATCGGCCTGGAGGCCAGTTACCTGCACGGTAAGTTCGGCGGATCGACCACTGCCAGCGAAGCTCGCAGCAATACGCTGTCCGACGGCAATGTGCACTCGGTGACGGCGAGCTCGACGGCCTCGATCGCGATCAAGGACATGGCAACGTTTCGCGGCCGGGCCGGTTATGCATGGGGATGCTTCCTGCCCTACGTGTTCGGCGGGCTCGCGCTCGGCAATGCCGATATCGTCCGCACGGTGAGCGCTCAGGATTTCGTGACGCCTGCCGGCGTTCTTCTGGGGCCGGTTTCCGCGAGCGAGGCGCAGCACAATCATCTGATCTACGGCTACAGCGGGGGGCTGGGCGTAGACGTCAACCTCGTCGGCGGTCTCTTTATGCGCGCCGAGTGGGAATACATTCGCTTCACTTCCCAGGTCGACACCAGTATCAACACCGTCCGCGCCGGCCTCGGCTACAAGTTCTGACGCAGCCGCGCACGCCGCGGTTGACAGCTCCGCGCCGTCCTGATGCTCTGTCGCTGAACGCGGGGCGGCAGCGATGAAGATCTACGGCGACAGCAATTCCGGCAATTGTCTGAAGGTGAAGTGGGTCTGCGACAAGCTCGCATTTCCCTACCAGTGGATCGAGATCGACACGCGCAAGGGCGAGACGCGCACGCCGCAATTCCTTGAGATGAACGGCGCCGGCCAGGTGCCCACCGTCGCATTCGACGACGGCCGCACGCTGGCGCAGTCCAATGCCATCATCCGCTATCTCGCCCGCGACAGCGCGCTCGTTCCGCGCGACGCCTTCGTTGCGGCCAAGATGGACGAATGGCTGTTCTGGGAACAGTACAGCCACGAGCCCTATATCGCGGTGTGCCGCTTCCTCCTCGTTTATCTCGGCAAGGACGCATCCGAGCTCGACCCCGAAAAGGTCAAGCGCGGCTATGCAGCGCTCGACCGCATGGAGCAGCATCTTTCGGCTGGCCGCTTCTTCGCCGGTGAAGAGGTTTCGCTCGCCGACGTCTCGCTGCTGGCCTATACCCGCGTGGCGCATGAAGGCGGCTTCGATCTCGGCCGCTATGCCGCTCTCCGCCGCTGGATCGGCGAGGTCGAAGCGCTTCTCGGCCTCCCGCCGGCGCGCTGAGGTTGGAGTTGCCTGACATGAACGCCGAATCCGTCTCCATTCGCCGCGCGCGCCGCGACGACGTTTCAGCGATCGTGGCGATGCTCGCCGACGATCATCTCGGCCGCGCGCGCGAGCGCGTCGAGGATCCGTTGCCTGCCGCCTATTACGATGCCTTCGCGCGCGTCGAGCGCGATCCGAACCTCACGCTCGTGGTTGCCGAGAGCGAGGGCAGGGTGGTCGGCTGCCTGCAACTCGCGATCCTGCCGGGCATCAGCTCGCAAGGCGGCGTGCGCGGCCTGCTGGAAGACGTTCGCGTTGCTTCGGATTGTCGCAGCCGCGGCATCGGCGAGCTGTTGGTGCAATGGGCGATCGCGGAAGCGAAAGCGCGCGGCTGCAATCTGGTCGAGTTGCTGACGCATGCGAGCCGCGTCGATGCGCAGCGTTTCTACAAGCGGCTCGGATTCGCGGCGAGCCACGTCGGTATGACTGTCCGCTTTTGAGGCAGCTCCTCGCGAGCCTTGCGCGATCAGCGAATTCGGATCGCGCGTTTGTTCATATTAACAGCTGATAAACTACCCAGCCGTCGTTCACGTTGATCCGGGAACGAACGGTGCTACGGCAGCTTCAGACACCGGGCTCTGTCGGTTCGGGGATTTCGATGACAAGCTATTCAATGATCAAGGTCGGCAACGATTACGTCGTGCAGGCCAATGACAAGTGCATTTTGAAAGTCGCCAGCCGCCGCAGAGCCGCGCAATTGATCAGCGAGGCCACGGACTTGCTGAATGCGCTCGCGGTCGTCGAATCCCCTGATATCGCACCGGAAGCACCGTCACGCCGCCGTGAGACGCCGGAACTTCCTTGACGACTCTTCCTGTTTCCCGTATCAGCCGCGGCGGGACACCTCCCCCCAACGGGAGGCTGACTATCTGGAAGGGTAGATATTATGACTGTAGCGAAGCCCGCTTCGCGGCCGAACGTGCCGCATTTCTCCTCCGGCCCCTGCGCCAAGCGCCCCGGCTGGAACGCCCAAAATCTCAAGGACGCAGCACTCGGCCGGTCGCATCGCGCGAAGGTCGGCAAGACCAAGCTCAAGCTCGCGATTGATCTCACGCGCGAAGTGCTCGAAGTGCCCGCCGATTATCGCATCGGCATCGTGCCGGCCTCCGATACCGGCGCAGTCGAGATGGCGCTCTGGTCGCTGCTCGGTGCGCGCCCCGTCACCACGCTCGCCTGGGAATCCTTCGGCGAGGGTTGGGTCAGCGACATCGTCAAGGAATTGAAGCTCAAGGACGTCACCAAGCTGAATGCGGCTTACGGTGAGATCCCCGACCTCTCCAAGGTCGATCCCAAGAGCGACGTCGTCTTCACCTGGAACGGCACCACGTCAGGCGTGCGTGTGCCGAACGCGGACTGGATCAGCGCGACCCGCGAAGGCCTGACCATCTGCGACGCCACCTCGGCCGCGTTTGCGCAGCCGCTGGACTGGGCCAAGCTCGATGTCGTCACCTTCTCCTGGCAGAAGGCGCTCGGCGGCGAAGCCGCGCACGGCATGCTGATCCTGTCGCCCCGTGCGGTGGAACGGCTGGAAACCTATAAGCCGGCCTGGCCGCTGCCGAAGATCTTCCGCATGACCAAGGGCGGCAAGATTAACGAAGGCATCTTCGTCGGCGAGACCATCAACACGCCGTCGATGCTCTGCGTCGAGGATTATCTCGATGCGCTGAACTGGGCCAAGTCGATCGGCGGCCTCAAGGCGCTGATCGCGCGTGCCGATGCCAACACCAAGGTGCTCGCCGACTGGAAGGCGAAGACGCCGTGGATCGACTTCCTAGCCAAGGACGCTTCGATCCGCTCCAACACCTCGGTGTGCCTGAAGTTCACAGATCCCGCGATCACCTCGCTGTCCGAGGACGCGCAGGCGGAGTTCTCGAAGAAGTTGGTCGCGCTGATCGAGAAGGAAGGCGCCGGTTACGACTTCGCCTACTACCGCGATGCGCCGGCCGGCCTGCGCATCTGGTGCGGTGCCACCGTCGAGGCCAAGGACGTCGAGCTGCTGACGCAGTGGATCGATTGGGCTTTTGCCGAGACCAAGGCCACGCTCGCCAAGGCGGCGTAATTCGCTCCAACTCATTCCCGTCATGGCCGGGCTTGACCCGGCCATCCATCGATCAAGAGAAATGGATCCGCGGGGTTCTGGCGCGAAGACGCGCTTCGCGCTTAAGCCCGCGGATGACGTTCCGTAAACGCAGCACGCACCACGGATCATCCCCATGACCAAACCCAAAGTTCTCATTTCCGACGCGCTCTCGCCCGCTGCCGTGCAGATCTTCAAAGACCGCGGCGTCGAGGTCGACTTCCAGCCCAATCTCGGCAAGGACAAGGACAAGCTGGCCGAGATCATCGGCAATTACGACGGCCTTGCGATCCGCTCCGCGACGAAGGCGACCGCAAAGATCCTCGACAAGGCGACCAACCTCAAGGTGATCGGCCGCGCCGGCATCGGCGTCGACAACGTCGAGATCCCCGCCGCCACGGCCAAGGGCATCATCGTGATGAACACGCCGTTCGGCAATTCGATCACGACCGCCGAGCATGCCGTCACCCTGATGCTGGCGCTCGCGCGCGAAATCCCGCAGGCCGACGCCTCGACCCAGGCCGGCAAGTGGGAGAAGAACCGCTTCATGGGCGTCGAGATCACCGGCAAGGTGCTCGGCGTGGTCGGCTGCGGCAACATCGGCTCGATCGTCGCTGACCGCGCGCTCGGCCTGCGCATGAAGGTGATCGCGTTCGATCCGTTCCTGTCGCCGGAGCGCGCCAAGGACATCGGCGTCGAGAAGGTCGAGCTCGACGACCTGCTCAAGCGCGCCGATTTCATCACGCTGCACACGCCGCTGACCGAGAAGACGAAGAACATCATCGACGCTGCCGCAATCGCCAAGATGAAGAAGGGCGTGCGCCTGATCAACTGCGCGCGCGGCGGTCTCGTCGACGAGCAGGCGGTGGTCGATGCACTCAACTCCAAGCACATCGCCGGCGCCGCGTTCGACGTCTTCGTCGAGGAGCCCGCGAACGCCAACGTGCTGTTCGGCCATCCCAATGTGATCTGCACGCCGCATCTCGGCGCCTCCACCACCGAAGCGCAGGAGAACGTCGCGCTCCAGGTCGCCGAGCAGATGTCGGATTACCTGCTCACCGGCGCGATCTCGAATGCGGTCAACTTCCCCTCGATCACGGCGGAAGAAGCGCCGAAGCTGAAGCCGTTCATCTCGCTCGCCGAGAAGCTCGGTTCGTTCGCCGGCCAGCTCACCGAGACCGGCATCCTCAAGGTCGAGATCACCTATGAGGGCCACGTCGCCGAGATGAAGATCAAGGCGATCACCTCCGCCGTGCTGTCGGGCCTGCTGCGGCCGATGCTGGGCGAGGTCAACGTGGTGTCCGCGCCCGTCGTCGCCAAGGAGCGCGGCATGGTGGTGGACGAGATCGTGCGCGCCGCCCAGAGCGACTATGAGAGCCTGATCACCGTGACGGTCGCGACCGAACGCCAGGAGCGCTCGGTCTCCGGCACCGTCTATCACGACGGCAAGCCGCGCCTGGTCGACATCAAGGGCATCCGCGTCGACGCCGAGTTCGGCAAGTCGATGATCTATGTCACCAACGAGGACAAGCCGGGCTTCATCGGCAGTTTCGCTGGCCTGCTGGGCGACGCCAAGATCAACATCGCGACCTTCCATCTCGGCCGCGTCGAGCAGGGCGGCGACGCTATCGCGCTGGTCGAGGTCGATGGCGCGGTCCCGGCAGACGTGCTTGCCAAGGTGCAGGCCCTGCCGCAGGTCAAGCAGGTCAAGGCGCTGACGTTCTGAGTCACGGTCATTCCGGGGCTCGCGAAGCGAGAACTCCGGTGCGCACCTGAGAATCTCGAGATTCCGGGTTCGATGCTTCGCATCGCCCCGGAATGACGAGCATCATATTCCGACCCGCGGAACAACGCCGCCTCCGCCACCGGAGGCGGCGTTTTTATTTTCCGCAGCCTTCAAACTTTGTGTACCAATGGCGCCAGGACAACTCGTTCAAAGAGCGCTCCGTTCAAAATCGCTCGACAAGGGAGAAACACATGCGTGAAGCCGTCATCGTTTCCTATGCGCGCACGGGCCTCGCAAAATCCGGCCGCGGCGGGTTCAACATCACGCCGCCGATGTCGCTCGCGGCGCACGCCATCCAGCACGCGGTGAAGCGCGCCGGCGTCGACAAGGACTATGTCGAGGACTGCTATCTCGGCAATTGCGCCCACGGCGCGCCCAACATCGGCCGCCAGGCCGCGCTGCTCGCCGGCCTGCCGAAGACCACCGCCGGCGTCTCGGTGAACCGGTTCTGCTCCTCGGGACTGCAGACGATCGCGATGGCCGCCAACTCGATCCGCTCGGACGGCGCCGACTGCATCGTCGCCGGCGGGGTCGAGAGCATCTCGATGCCGGGCGGCGGCACGCCGAAGGAATCTATCGATCCGGAATTGCTCAAGGTCGCGCCCGACATCTTCATGGCGATGATCGACACCGCCGACATCGTCGCCGAGCGCTACAAGCTCAGCCGCGAATATCAGGACGAGTTCTCGCTGGAATCGCAGCGCCGCATGGCGGCGTCGCAGCAGGCGGGCAAGTACAAGGACGAGATCGTTCCGATGAAGACCAAGATGAAGGTCGTCGACAAGGCGACCAAGGCCGAGAGCATCGTCGACTACGTCGTCGATCGCGACGAGTGCAACCGGCCCGAGACCACGATGGAAGGTCTCGCCAAGCTCGAGCCGGTGAAGGGTCCCGGCAAGTTCGTCACCGCCGGCAATGCCAGCCAGCTCTCGGACGGCGCCGCCGCCGTGGTGCTGATGGAAGCCAAGGACGCCGAGAAGCGCGGCCTGAAGCCGCTCGGCCGCTTCGTCGCCTGGGCGACCGCGGGCTGCGAGCCCGACGAAATGGGCATCGGCCCGGTGTTCGCGATCCCGAAGCTGCTCAAGCGCACCGGCCTCAAGGTCGACGACATCGATCTCTGGGAGCTCAACGAAGCCTTCGCCAGCCAGTGCTTGTACTGCCGCGACCAGCTCGGCATCGATCCCGCCAAGTACAACGTCAACGGCGGCTCGATCGCGATCGGCCATCCCTTCGGCATGACCGGCGCCCGTCTCACCGGCCACCTGCTGCAGGAAGGCGCGCGCCGCAAGGCCAAGTGGGGCGTGGTGACGATGTGCATCGGCGGCGGCCAGGGCGGCGCCGGCCTGTTCGAGATCTACAGCTGATCCGGACCGCCAAAGTCACTTGAAGACATGACAGCACGGCGCTACGAGCGCCGTGTTTTTTTGTCTGCGCCTATGCATCTCACCGTGCATAACATGGCCAGGATAAACCGGCGTTGGGACTTTGTTACCTCTCGTATGACGTGTATCGTGAATAAGTACGTATTCATACGTGCCGGTAAATTAACGGAAGTTTCCCAGCCCTGACGTTTCATACTCGCATCAGCGACAACCGATTTTTGAAGCCAAGATCCGATTTCTCTCCCTTCGTCTTACCCACAAGATCACCGCGATCGGCGTCATCGGCGTCATCGGTGTCGTCCTGATCGGCGGCATCCATCTGTACGGCGAGAACGCGATGGCGTTCTATCGGGGCGCCGCCGAGAACGCGCGCACCATCTTCGAGCTGAATAACAAGATCGCCGTCGAGCTGCTCGAGGGACGCCGCGCCGAGAAGGACTTCCTCTTGCGCAGCGAGCCGGCCAAGGCGCAGCGCCAGGCCGAGATCAGCCAGCAGGTCTCGCTCGATATCGAGAAGCTTCGGCGCCAGGATTTCAGGGCTCGGTAAGCCCGAGCTGGTCGCGAGGATCGACGCGATGACCGCATCGCTGAAGACCTATCAGACCCGTTTCGCCGCGGTGGTCGAGCAGAGACAGCGGCTCGGGCTCGACGAAAAGTCCGGTCTCGAAGGCCGCTTGCGGGCCTCGGTCCACGACATCGAGACCAAGGTCGGCGAGCTCCGGAATCCGTCGCTCAAGGTGACAATGCTTATGATGCGCCGGCACGAGAAGGACTTCATGCTGCGTCGCGACGCCAGATACGGCGACGACATGAAAAAGCGCGCGGCCGAGTTTGTGGCCGGCCTCGACGAGCCCTCCATTCCCGGCGATGCGAAGGCCGAGTTGCGCCAGAATCTCGCTGATTACCAGCGTGACTTCTTCGCCTGGATGGAGACCGCGCTGACTCTGGCGAGCGAACTCAAGGCGATGTCGGAGGCTTTCTCCGCGGTCGAGCCCGTCATCGAGCAGGTGTCGAAATCGGTCGACCAGATCCTGGCCGAAGCCGACCGGCTGAACGATGCCCAGCGCGACAGCATCCAGTGGTGGATCGGCGTTGCGATCCCGCTGATCGCATCCGGCGTGCTCGGCCTCGGCATCTTCATCGGCCGCTCGGTCTCCAAGCCGCTGTCAGCGATGCGCGCGGCGATGATCGAACTCGCCAACGGCAATTTCGCCATCGTGCTGCCCGGGCTCGGCCGTCCCGACGAGATCGGCGAGATCGCGCAGGCCGTCGAGACGTTCAAGGTCAATGCCGAGCGCAAGGCGCAGGAAGAGGCGGAAGAGAAGATCAGGCAGGACAAGCTCGCCGCCGAGCGCCGTCGCGCCGACATGATCAGGATGGCCGACGATTTCGAAGGCGCGATCGGCGAGATCGTCGAGACCGTGTCGTCTGCCGCCAACGAGCTCGAGGCGTCGGCGACGTCGCTGACCACCACCGCCAGCCGCTCGACCGAGCTTGCCACCTTGGTCGAGGCCGCTTCCGAAGAGGCCGCGACCAACGTTCAGTCGGTGGCCTCCGCGGCGGAGGAGATGACCGCCTCGGTCCACGAGATCAGCCGCCAGGTGCAGGCCTCCGCACGCATGGCCGGCGAAGCCGTCAGCCAGGCCGGGCAGACCAACGACCGCGTCAGCGAATTGTCGAAGGCGGCCGCGCGCATCGGCGACGTGGTCGAGCTCATCAGCGCCATCGCGGGCCAGACCAATTTGCTGGCGCTCAATGCCACCATCGAGGCCGCGCGTGCCGGCGAAGCCGGGCGCGGCTTTGCCGTGGTGGCCTCGGAAGTGAAGGCGCTGGCCGAGCAGACCGCGAAGGCCACCGGCGACATCGGTCAGCAGATTTCCAGCATCCAGGTTGCGACCGAGGATTCGGTCGGCGCCATCAAGACCATCGGCGGCACCATCGAGCGGCTGTCCGAGATCTCCTCCACCATCGCCGCCGCCGTGGAAGAGCAGGGCGCCGCGACCGGCGAGATCTCGCGCAACGTCCAGAACGCGGCCGCCGGCACTACGCAGGTGAGCGCCAACATCAGCAGCGTGCGCCAGGGCGCGACCGAGACCGGATCTGCCTCCTCGCAGGTGCTCTCCGCAGCGCAGTCGCTGTCGAACGACAGCAGCCGGCTGAAGATCGAGGTGAGCAGGTTTTTGGACACGGTGCGCGCGGCGTGATGCTCCCGTGTGGTCATGCCCGGACAAGCCCGGGCATGACGAGCTTGTGGTGACTGCTACGCCCCCGCCACCACCGGTGCGAACACCACTTCGATCAGCGTGCCGGAATTCCCAGCGCTCTTGATGTTGAAGCGGGCGCGGTTGGCTTCGACCAGGGCCTTGGTCAGCGACAGGCTCAGCGCCGAATTGTCGGCTGCATCGCCGGGCGGCGGGGTGCGGAACGGCTCCATCGCGGCGGCGACTTCGCGCTCGGAGAGGCCATGGCCGGTGTCGCGGATGCGCAAGCAAATCTCGCCGCGGTCGGACAGCGCGGTGGAGACGATGACCTGGCCGCCGGCGCTGGCGAGCCGGATCGAGTTCGAGATCAGATTCATGGTGATCTGCCGCATCGCGCGCGCGTCAGCCGTGACCTGCGGCAGCGCATGCGCGAGCGAGGTACGGATGATGATGCGCTCGCGATTGGCCTGCGGCTGCATCACGGTCACGCAGGCTTCGACGAGGTCGTTGAGGCTGAGGTTGGCGAAATTGAGATCGAGCTTGCCGGTCTCGATCCGCGACAGCTCCAGGAGGTCGTCGATGATCGCGATGACGCGCTCGCCGGAGGCGCGGATGTCCTTCATGTATTCGCCGTAGCGCTCGTTGCCGAGCGTGCCGAAGCGTTCGGAGATCATCACCTCGGCAAAGCCGATGATGGCGTTGAGCGGCGTGCGGATCTCGTGGCTGATCCGCGCCAGCATGTCGGCCTTGGCGTTGGCCGCACTGTGGACGAGGTGGCGGGCCTGCGTCAGCTCGTTCTCGCCCTTCTTGCTCTGCGAGAGATCGCGGAACACGGCGAAGAAGTTCGGGCCGTCCGGCCGCGTGCGGCCCATGATCATCGCGAGCGGAAGGACGCCGCCCTTCTTCTCGCGTCCCAGCACCTCGCGGCCGTGGTCGAGCAGGCTCGAAATGTCCTGGTTCTTGAGGCTTTCGAGATAGTCGGCGACGATCTGCCGGCTCTCCGGCGCGAACAGCGTCGTCAGATTCTGCTCGAGCAGCTCGGTGCCGTCATAGCCGAACAGCGCCTCCGCGCTGCGGTTGCAGGCGTGGATGTTGCCTTCGGCATCGAACATGACGATGCCCTCAGCGGTGGTGTCGAGGATCGCGGCGAGATCCTCGGCATCGGCATCGCCGGCCGCGGATTCGAGCTCGGGCGCGTAGGGGAAGGATTCGGCGACGATGGGCTCGACGACGATGGTCTCTGCGATCACGGGCGCCGCGACGATGGGCGCCTGCGGCAGTGCGCAGATCAGCGCATGCGCGCTCTCGCCGTCCCAGTCGATCGTGTGCAGATGCGCTTCGGTGGAGGCAAGCGGCTGCTCGCCGTTCGCGAGAGTCGCGCTGATCGTAACCGGCGTGCCGGCTTGCGAGGTGCTGCTGGCCGAGGACACGCCCGGCTCGACATAGAGCGCATCGAGCCCGCCGGCATTCTCCAGCGCGTTGATGCCGGCATAGCCCATGCGCGCGAGGAAGGCGGGGTTGGCATAGAGCAGGCGGTCGAGCCGGTAGATCAGGATGCCCGTCGGCAACAGGTCGAGCAGGGTGCGGTCGCGCGCGCTGGCGCCGCGTGCCGGCGGCGCGGGCTCGGTCAGCCATTCGGCCGGCGCGTTGGGCGGCGCGGGCTCCGGCGCCGGCGGCTCGGTGGTGATCTCCGCCACAGGCTCGGAAGCTTCTGCCGCGATCGTCTCGCGCTCGCGTTCGAGCCGTTTGGACAATTGCCGGGCGAGCTCATTGAACGCGCTGTTCTCGACCGGCGTCAGCGTCGGCGATCTCTGATCACTGGGTGATCTGACATCGCCGTGCGGGCGGAACGGCACGACATTCGGAGGGGTTTCGACTGGCGTTTCCACGGAAATGTCCGGATCGGTTGGATGTGAATTCGCGTCGCTGGTGGGTTCGGGCAGTTCAGGTTCGGATGTTGGCTCGGGTTCGGCTGCGGGCGGCTCGATCGGCGGAGGCGGCGCCTCCGCGACCGGCTCGGCCTCGGGCTCCGGCGCGACCAGCTCGGCCGACGGGCCGTGCTGCGCCGGCGGTTCGACCACCGTCTCGAAGCGCCTGAGTGCTTCCAGGCGGTTGAGGCCGTCGAGATCGCGGCAGACGCCAAAGCCCTTGAAGCCGGCAAAGTTGCGCGACTGGTCGTAGACCGGCAGGCCCGCGAGCTCGACCGCTAGACGCTCGCCGCCGTCAGCCGGCCAGTTCACGGTGATCCCGGCCCAGGTGTCGTGGCGTGCAAGCGCCTCCGCGACGCGGCCATCAGGATCGAGCGAAAACTGCTCGGCGATCTCGCGCCAAGGGCGGCCGAAGCCGGTGGCGGTGCGCGCGCCGATCAGGCGGATGAATTCGTCGGAGAGAAGCACAAAGCGGCCCTCTGCATCCATCTGCCAGAGGAAGCGCAGCGGATGCTGACGCGGTGCGGGCGGCTCTTGGCCCGACGAATCCCGGCCAGACGATTCCTGGCTCGACGGTGGATCGACCATGCCGGGAGTGATCGGCGCAGCCTGCGGCGAGAGGATGGCTTGATGCGGGTTTTCAACCGGAGTCTTTGGCGCGATGTCGGCGCTCTGGGCCGGCGTTTCGCGAGCTGGCTCTCGAACAGGCTCGTCGGCCGCGTCGTCGATCCCCGTCGAGTCCTGCGGTTCAGGCGCGATTGTCCCGGTTGCCGTGGGCGCCTCGATTGGCTCGGCGAACGCATCGAACAACGAGATCCCGGCCGATCCGTCCTGCGACGGTGGCGGCTCGCACGGCATGGCCGTGGCCTGCTGCGAAGGTTCAGCCGGCGCCTCGTTTGCGGTTTCCGCCGCGCTCTCGGGCACGGCCGCCGCGGGCGCAGCCTGCGTCGCCGGCTCGATCAGCGCGATCAGGCCGACATCGGCGCCGCTGCCGACCCGCTGCAGCACCATCTGGCCGATGCCGATCGGCGTTTCGACGCGGCCCGCGCGAAGCGCATCGCTGCGCGCCTGTTCGAGCCCGGCCTCGCCGAGATCGCGAAAGCCGAGCAGGGAGCGGGCGGCCTCGCTGGCGCCGACGAACAGGCCGTCGGGCGCGAACGCGGCCATCGGCATCTTCGCGTCTTCGACCAGGCGATGCAGCCGCTCGACCAGCGGCATGGTGCGCAAGGTCGGGTCCATCGCGGTGACGAGCACGGCGTGTCCGCCATCGGCAAAGTCGAGCCGGGCGCAGGCGCAGGTCATCAGCGTGCCGAGCCGGGCGCCGAAGCCGCGCAGCCGTTCGAGCCGCACATTGCCGCTCGCCGGCAGCTGCCGGGCGAGCCGGGCGACCTGGCGGCGATGGCCGTCCGCTGGGCCAAAGATCCGCTCCGCGAGCGTTGCGCCATTGGCCGCGCCGAACAGTTTTGCGCCGACCGGATTGGCCCACAGCACGCGCGCGCCGTCGGTGGACCACAGCCAGGTCGCGAGCGGCGAGGTCGCATGCACGGCCAGCCGGGGATCGCCCACACCTCGCAACTGGAAATCCGAACTCGTCATCCGACCGTCTGTGTCTCACGCTTGAAGCTGGCGGCTGCCGGGAATGACAGCCTTAAGAAAGGGTTAGTATCGCCCGCGCCCGCAGGCAGGTCCACGGCTCCGGTCCCCGGCGGCAGCCCTAAGCCGCGATAACCTTAATCAGCCCGAACCCGCAAGCCGCAGCCCGGTTCATCCAAGGGATTCGAAGAGAGGCAAAGGCCGCGCGGCATCAAAGGTCCCCATCCTCCCCTGGAGGGGGAGGATCGGTTCGCATGAAGCGAAGCGAAATGCGAGCCGAGGTGGGGTGACAG
>NZ_PTFE01000073.1:0-42409 GCF_002936975.1 Bradyrhizobium sp. AC87j1 | reverse complement strand
CCGGGACCCATACCCCCAGGGAGTGGTTTGGCGAAGACTGGTCGTTCGGGATTGGTAGCACCCGCAATCGATAGATCACGCGGTGTGGGTCCCGGCGTTCGCCGGGACGACGCCGTGGAGGCAGCTTGCCCTACACCTTCCCGTCCACCATCACCTCGATCAGCTTCGTTCCCGGCCGGCCAAACGCCGACGCCAGCGTCGCCTTCAGCTCGCGGGGATCGCTCACCTTGATCGCCTCGCAGCCGAGCGCCTTGGCGACGCCGGCGAAATCCACGGGCGGATCGACAAAGTCCATGCCGACATAATTGTCGTCGCCATGGAAAGCGAGCAGGCGCTGCTTGATGATGCGGTAGCCGCCATTGTTGGCGATGACGACGTTGAGCGGCAGCTTGTGATGCGCCGCGGTCCATAGCGACTGGATCGAATACATCGCGCTGCCGTCGCCCGAGAAGCATACGACCGGGCGGTCCGGATTGGCGATGCTGGCGCCGACCGATGCCGGCAGGCCCCAGCCGATGCCGCCTGAGGCAAGGCCGTGATAGCCGTAGCGATCGCGATGCGGCCGCAGCGCCGTCACTTGACGGCTGGAGGTGAGGCCCTCGTCGACGAGGATGGCGTTTTCCGGCATGGCCTCGACCATTTGCAGCACGAGGAAGTCCGGATCGATCGGCGCGCGGCCGGCGCTCTTGCCGATCTGCTCGACCAGCGCCGCGCGGCGTGCGGTCCAGTTCTTCGGCGCGATCTCGGCGAGGCGCTGCTTGGCGCGGCTCGCCAGTGTCGCGCCACCCATCTCCTTCAGCACCGGGATCAACGCGCGCAGCGTTTCCTTCAGATCCGCCTTGAGCGCGATTTCGGCGCCGTAATTCTTGGCGATCTCCCAATCGGCGAGGCCGATCTGCACGATGCCCAAGCCGTCCGGCAACGCGTCGACCTCGCTATAGACAGACATCCGCAAGGGATCGCCGCCGAGCGCAATCAGGAGATCGTACGGCGCGAGCGTATCCCGCGCGACCTTCTGCACGCGTGCCAGCGTGCCGACAAAGCTCGGGCTCTCCGACAGGAAGTGCGAACCATAGGGCGTCGAGGACTGGTAAGCCGCCGCGCCGAGCAGTTCGGCAAGCTCGGCAGCCTCCTTCAGCGCATCGCTCTTGACCACCTCGTCCATGGTGACGACGACGGGGCGCTCCGCCCTCAGCAGCCGCGCAGCAATTGCCCTCAGCGCTCCGTCCGACGGCCTTGTCCGCGCGTCGATGCGGGTGGAGCGGCCGAGATCGATCCCCGCTTCGCTGTTCAGGATGTCGCCCGGCAGCGAGATGAACACCGGACCGGTCGGCGGCGTCGTCGCGATCTTGGCGGCACGGCGCACGATGCGCGGCAAATCCTCCAGCCGCGTCACCTCCACCGCCCATTTCACCAGCGGTTCGGCCATGCGCACCAGCGGCCCATACAGCACCGGCTCCATCAGGCCGTGCCCCTGCTCCTGCTGGCCGGCGGTGAGGATCATCGGCGTGCCCGTGAACTGCGCGTTGTAGAGCGAGCCCATCGCGTTGCCGAGGCCGGGCGCGACATGAACGTTGCAGGCGACGAGTTTTCCGGAGGCGCGGCTATAGCCATCGGCGATGGCCACCACCAGACTCTCCTGCATCGCCATCACATAGGTGAGGTCGGGATGGTCCTTCAGCGCATGCATGATCGGCAGCTCGGTGGTGCCGGGGTTGCCGAACAGATGCGTGATGCCCTCGTCCTTGAGCAGCGCGAGAAAGGCGGAGCGGCCGGTGATCTTGTTCTTCATGTTTCCTCCAGGAGCGGACGTTGCCGCAAGGACTGAAAGCATGATGGCCGAAGTCGCGGGAGGCGCGCAAGGAAGCGTGGTCATGGCTGCGTTGCGCCGGAGCGGCAAACCCCGCTCTCGTGTCCCGGACGCGACGCAGCGCGCAGCGGTGCGGCGCAGAGCCGGGACCCAGTTGCTCACCGCATTCTCCGCCGCATGGGCCCCGGCTCAGCGGAGCGTCACTTCGTGCCGCACCGCGTCCGGGGCACGAGAGCGAGGCAAGCGGCTCCCGCTACATCTCCTCCCGCCCCAGCTCGAACGGGTCCTCGCCACCTGCCCGCTTCTTCTTTTTCGATCGCTGCCAGACCACGCCCGGAAAGCCCTTCAGCGGCACCAGCGGCTCGCCGGTATAGGCCCATTCCTGCAGCTCCTCGATCGCGATGTGATAGAGCGGCTGGCGGCCGGTGCGCTCCCTGAAGAGCGCACGCGGGATGTTGACCATGTGCGGACCGCGCGATCGTTCATAGGCAATCGGCGTGCCGCAATGCGAGCAGAAGCTGCGCGTGGTCGTGGTGGCCTTGTCCTCGTAACGGGTGAGTGCCGTCTTCCCCGACGTGATGCGAAACCGCTTCTTCCAGCTGCCGACATAGGTCGCGTAGGCCGCGCCGTGGGCACGACGGCTGGCGGCCGAATGATCGTGCCAGGCCCAGCGCGCGGGGATATCGATCTCGAAGGTGACCTTGCCGCAGAGGCATTGGCCGGTGGCGATCCCTGCGGCAGCTGCGGCTTTGGCCATTTGTGTTTTCCCTGCTGTCATTCCGGGATGGTGCGAAGCACCAGACCCGGAATCGCGAGATTCTCCGGTGCGCAATTGCGCACCATAGTTCGATGCTGCGCATCGCCCCGGAATGACAAGAGAACCTACGCCGTCGTCAGCTCGTCATACACGGGATAATCCGTATACCCCTTCTCCTCGCCGCCGTAGAACGTCGCGCGGTTGTACGGCGTGATCGGGTAATCGTGCTCAAGGCGGCTCGGCAGATCGGGGTTGGAGATGAAGATGCGGCCGAAGGCGATGATGTCGGCATGGCCGTCGGCGATCGCCGCATTCGCGGTCTCGCCGGTGAAGCCTCCTGCGGTCATCAGCACGCCGCTGTAGAGCGGGCGGAACAGCAGCATCGCAGACGGCACATTCTGCCAGTTGACCTCGGCGCGACCCGAGCCGCTCGAGCGCGGCTCGATGAAATGCAGATAGGCGAGACCGAGCTTGTCGAGCGCCTTCACGACATGGGTATAGAGCGGCATCGGATCGGGCTCGCCGGAATCGTTGGCGATGCCATGCGGCGACAGCCGCACGGCGACGCGACCCGCGCCCCAGACGTCGATCGCGGCCTGCGTGATCTCCAGCAGAAGCCGCGCGCGGTTCTCAATCGAACCGCCATATTGGTCGGTGCGCTGGTTGCTGCGTGATTGCAGGAATTGCTCGAGCAGATAGCCGTTGGCGCCGTGGATCTCGACGCCGTCGAAGCCGGCCGCGAGCGCATTCTTGGCGCCCTGCCGGAAGGCCTCGACGATACCCTTGACCTCTTCGGTCTCCAGCGCGCGCGGCGTCTCATAGTCCGAGATCTTGCCGTCGGCCGTCATCGCCTTCATGCCCTCGGCCTTGATCGGGATCGCCGAGGCCGAAACCGGCAGCTCGCCGCCGTGGAAGGAGGAATGCGAGACCCGGCCGACATGCCAGAGCTGGAGGAAGATGATGCCGCCCTTGGCGTGCACGGCATCGACCACCTTGCGCCAGCCGGCGATCTGCGCCTCAGAATAGATGCCGGGCGTCGCCGGATTGCCGCGGCCGTGCGAGAGCACCGGCGAGGCTTCGGCGATGAGCAGGCCGCCCGGCGTCGCACGCTGGCCGTAATATTCGGCGTTGAGCGGGCGCGGTGAAAAGCTCTCGCGCTCGGCCCGCATGCGTGTCAGCGGTGCCATCGCGACGCGATGCGCAAGCTTGTACGGACCGACCTGCAACGGTCTAAACAACGCCTCGAATTTCATGCTGACCCCGAGTTTCTTTGGAAGGATGCGGATCATATAGCGAGGGGCGGCACCCGGAAAAGGCGCCGCCCCCACAAAAGCAGATATTCCCTCCCGCGGAAGGCAGGAGAGAACAGGCGCTAGGCCGTCTTGATCCAGACGGACTTCACGTTGAGATATTCCTCGACATGCTGCTTGCCGGACTCGCGGCCATAGCCGCTCATCTTGTAGCCGCCGAAGGGCACGGCCGGGTCCATCGCCTGGTAGCAGTTCACCCACACCGAACCGGCACGCAGCGATTTTGCGACCGCATGCGCCTTGCTGACGTCGCGCGTCCACAGGCCCGAGCCGAGGCCGAAGGTGGTGTTGTTGGCACGCTTGACCAGCTCGTCCATGTCCTTGAATGCGATCGCGGAGATGACGGGGCCAAAAATCTCCTCCTGCGCGATGCGCATGTTGTCCTGAACGCCCGCGAACACGGTCGGCGAGACGAAGAAGCCCTTCGACAGCGCGCCCTCGGTGACGCGGCCGCCGCCGGCGAGCGCCTTCGCGCCTTCCTTCTGGCCGATGTCGAGATAGCCGGTGACGCGCTCGAGCTGCTGCTCGGACACCAGCGGCCCGATCTGCACATTGGGATCGAGACCGTTACCGACCTGCAGCTTCTTGCCGAACTCGGCGACGCGGCCGACAAACTCCTCATAGATCGACTGCTCGACGAACAGGCGCGTGCCGGCGCTGCAGATCTGCCCCGAATTGGCGAACACCGCCATCGCCGCACCCGGCACGGCGGCGTCGAGATCGGCGTCGGCGAACACGATGTCCGGCGACTTGCCGCCGAGCTCGAGCGAAACACGCTTGAGGTTACCGGCGGAGGCGCGGATGATCGATTGACCCGTGACGTGCGAACCGGTGAAGGCGACCTTGTCGACGTCATGATGCGAGGCGAGCGCGGCGCCCGCGGTCTCACCGTAGCCGGGCACGACGTTGACGACGCCGGGCGGAATGCCCGCCTCCATCGCCAGCTCGGCGATGCGCAGCGAGGTCAGCGGCGCCTCTTCGGCGGGCTTGAGCACCACGGTGCAGCCGGTCGCGATCGCGGGGCCGATCTTCCAGATCGTCGCGGTGAGCGGACCGTTCCAGGGAATGATGGCGCCGACGACGCCGATCGGCTCCTTCAGCGTGTAGGAGAAGATCTCGCCGGGCAGCGAGTTCTCGATGGTCTCGCCGTGGATCGCCGTGGTCTGGCCGGCGTAATAACGCAGCATGCCGACGGCGCGCAGGCGATAGGCGCGGGTGCGGCTGAGCGGCGCACCCATGTCGAGGGTATCAAGCTGCGACAATTCGTCGAAATTCTTCTCGACGAGGTCGGCAAGCTTGAGCAGCAGATTCTGCCGCTCGAACGGTTTCACCTTGCTCCACGGCCCCTCGAAGGCGCGGCGGGCGGCGGCAACCGCACGATCGATGTCTTCCTTGTCGCCCTCGGCGACGGTGGCGAGCAATTCGCCGGTGGCAGGGTTATGAGTCTCGAAGCGCTTGCCTGAGGCTGCGTCGACCCACTTCCCGTCGATCAGCATCTGCTTGTAGGACCCATTCGCGAACGGATGGCGCGTGATCGGAATAGCCTGCGACACAGCCATGGCTGCACTCCCTGTCAGGTGATTGATTGTTCGATCTGGGCGCGATCTTTAGGGTGAAGGATACAGCCGTGCCGGATAGGCGTAAAGGCAGCGCCGAACGAAGACCTCCCATGCCAACTTGTGCAGGGTCGGATTGTTGCCATGTTATAGCTCGACGAAGAGTCCTCCCCGGAGATGATCCATGTCCCATCCCGCCATCGTCAAAGACAATGTCGCCGTGATCACAGGCGGCGCATCCGGAATCGGATTTGCCGCCGCTGCGGCCTTCGCGCGCGCCAGCATGAAGGTGTGTATCGCGGACGTGGACCGGGAACGGCTGGCGGACGCTGCGACAAAACTGTCATCCGTCACGTCTGCCACAAACGTGATGACCTTCGCCGTCGATGTCAGCAGCGCGGAGAGCGTGAGGGAACTGGAACACGCCGTGGCCGCGCAGTTCGGCGGAACGGACCTGCTCATGAACAATGCCGGCATTCAGCCGGGCAGCACGCTGTTCGGCGAACCCGACAATTGGCAGCGCATCATCGCCGTCAATATGTGGGGCATCATCAACGGCTCGCGCATCTTCGCGCCCAACATGATCGCACGCGGCAAGACCGGCCTCATCATCAACACCGGCTCGAAGCAGGGCATCACCACGCCGCCGGGCGATCCCGCCTACAATGTCTCCAAGGCCGGCGTGAAGGCATTTACCGAAGCGCTCCAGCACGAGCTGCGGAACACGAGAGACTGTCGCGTCACGGCACATTTGCTAATTCCCGGCTTCGTCTTCACCGGCCTCACGGCGAAGGGCCGCACCGAAAAGCCGGCCGGCGCCTGGACGCCGGAGCAGACGGTCGATTTCATGCTGGCGCGGCTTGAGGTGGGCGATTTCTACATCCTGTGCCCGGACAACGACGTGCCGCGCGCGCTCGACGAGAAGCGCATGCGATGGGCCGCCGGCGACATCGTCGAGAACCGGCCGCCGCTGTCGCGCTGGCACCCGGATTACGCGGATGCGTTCGTGAGGTTCGTGGAGGGGAAGTGACGTTTTCCTTCTCCCCTTGTGGGAGAAGGTGGCATAGGCGGCCTTCGGCCGCCGTTCTTAAGAACGCAGATGCTTTGCATCGGCTACGGCGCCGGATGAGGGGTATCTATCCCCGAATATAACTGTCAGCGAGACTCGCGGTGAGAGACCCCTCACCCGTCTCGCCGCTATGCGGCGAGCCACCCTCTCCCACAAGGAGAGAGGGTAAGAAAGCTACAGCGTCTCTTGCTGGTGCCCGCAATTCTTGCAAGCGAACTTGACCCGGGTCTGGCCTTTCTCCGCCTGGACCCGGTTCGGCGCGCCGCACTTGCCGCAGACGGCCTCGATGCGGGTCGCGCCCTGCTTGACGACGATGGTCTTCTTTTCCATCGATTCGCGGATCAGGCGCTCGGCCTCCTCACGCAGCGATTGTTTCGACAAAGCTCGTCTCCGCCTCTGGAAAGCGCGAGAGCCATAACGCACCTGCGTTCGAAGTACAATGCGGGATGCGGATCGGAAGGCCCGATCAAAACGTCATTCCGGGTGGTCGCGGACGCGAGAGCCGCGGAGCGACGCTCCGCGGCTCTCTTGCTCGTCGTCCGATTGGCGCAAGGCACATTTTTCAAGCCGCCTTGGAAACCTCCATCAGCAAACGCTCGGCCTTGGCATCCTCGATGCGGTTCACCAGCCGGCTGCTCTCGTGATTGTCGCGCACGGTCTTGGTCAGGGTGATACAGGTCTGGATCAGCATGACGATGCCCATGGTGAGATAGCCCTTCATCCAGAAGTCGATCGGCAGGAAGAAGATACCGATGGCGATGAGGAACGCGGAGGCTGCGAAGGACGCGTAAGTGAAGGTCACCCAGGCGCTGCTATGGGGTTGGCCGTTCTGGTTCATGATGGTCTCCTGTTGGTTCGAATGATGATGGGGTTGGGGATCAGGCAGTCGGCGCGCGCTTGGACTTCAACCGGACCAGCACGTCGTCCGCAGTCGTCTTCAACCGGGGGCCAAAACCCTGCTCGGCGAGTCTCTCGGCGGTGGCGAGCGGACCGGTCGCCGCATCGAGCTCGACCAGCGCATCATCGGCGGCCTGGGTTTCCATCTGCCGCTCGCGCAGGCGCCGCAGGGTGCTCTCCGCCTCCGGCAGCGTGGATTCGTAAGGACGTGCCGCCTCGATGCCGCTGCGGCGAAGCGAGCGCACCGCTTCCGAGGCGCGGGCGACGCGGCGGCCGCGATCGAGCTCGGTGATGCGGGCCTGCGCGGTTGCGACGTGCCGCTTCAACCGGGCGATCTCGGTCGCGAACAGGGCGCGGGCCGTCATCGCCGCATCGCGGTCGGCCTCCAAGCCTGCGATGGCTTCGGCAGCGTCCCTGGCGAGATCCTCGCGGCCGCCGTCGAGCGCCGCAACCGCGCGCGTCTCGAGATCGGCAATGCGGGCGATCGTCGCCTCGAGCTTGCGGCCTTCCTGCTGATCCTGCGCGATCGCCAGCGCCAGCGTTCGCTTGCTGCGCTCGACGGCGGCTGCCGCATCGCGCATCTGCTGGTCGAGAATGAGGAGGGCCGTGCGGTCCTCCAGCTCTTCGCCCGCGGCGGCCACGCTGCCGCGGAAAAGTGTCACGACGGTCTTGAACATCTGTTGCTCCCTGTTATGAGCGTTGCTCACACATACTTTGTAGCAACAACCTTGAACATTGTTCAAGAGAAATTTGAGCAACGCTCAAGAATTTGGCCCATGCATGTCTAAGGCCTTGGAACGTCGAGAGAAACTTCGATCCGCGCTCATCCTGACGGCGGAACGGATGATCGCGGATCGTGGATTGTCAGGGCTGAAAACCCGCGATCTCGCCCGCGAGATCGGCTGCGCCAATGGTGCGGTCTATAATCTCGTGGCCGATATGGATGAGCTGATCCTGCGTGTGGGATCGCGCACGCTGCTCCGGCTCGACGAGGCGCTCGGCGTGGCGGAACGCGCGGGCGCCCCCTCACCGCAGGAGACGCTGGTCCGCATTGCCATCGCCTATTGCGATTTCGCGGCCGAAAATCTCCAGCTCTGGCGCGCGCTGTTCGAGCACCGCATGGAGGCCGACAAGGTCGTCCCCGACTGGTCCGTCGACGATCAGATGCAGCTGTTCCGCCACATCTACCAGCCGCTGGCCGCACTGTTTCCAAAGCGCAGCCCGGAGGAGCTCGGCATCACCGCGCGCAGCCTGTTCTCGGCGGTCCATGGCATGGTGGCGCTGGGGTTGGAGCAGAAGCTGGTCGCCGTGCCGCTGCCGGCGCTCCGCAAGGAAATCGCTGGCCTCGTGCGCGCGATGATTGACGGACTGATCGCGCGGGCCGAGTAGAGGCGCGAAGCAGTGGGACCGTAGAGATCTCGCCGACGCCAACCAACGCGTATACGCGCTCCGCACCACCAGATCTGAATCTCGACGAGAGCTAGGAACGAACATTTCGAGGGTCGGTTGTCGCGCATAGTTTCCCTCAGAGCGCGAGCCCTCCCATGTATCACCACGTCAAGAAACTGATGTTCACCGTGCGTGTCGACGAGCCCGATCCCCGTTTCGGCAATATGCTGCTCGAGCAGTTCGGCGGCGCCAACGGGGAACTCGCGGCCGCGATGCAATATTCGATTCAAGGTCTGAATTGCGAGGACCCCGACCGCAAGGATCTCCTGATGGATATCGGCACCGAAGAGCTCAGCCATCTCGAAGTCGTCGGTTGTCTCGCGCGGATGCATCTTGCGCCTTCGAAGAATGACCGCCAGGCGGCAGAAGCCGACCCGCTGATTGCGATCGCCGGCGGCGGCGGCGTCAACCTGTTCAATTCGCAAGGCAATCCCTGGACCGCCGACTATCTCAAGATCACCGGCGAGCTCGACGTCGATCTCCGCAGCAACATCGCCGCCGAGGCGCGCGCGAAGATCGTCTATGAACGGCTGATCAATTTCTGCGACGACGCCGGCAGCAAGGACGCGCTCCAGTTCCTGATGACGCGGGAGATCACTCATATGAAGGCGTTCGCGCGAGCGCTCGAAAGCTTGTCGAAGCCGGCCTTCAGCGTCGGCAGGATCGCGCCGACGCCCGGCCTCGTAAACCAGTACTTCAACGACTCCACCGGCAGCGGTGACCACGGCGAAATCGACACCCGCGGTCCCTGGAACGAGGGTGAGGACTGGGTGTTCACGGAATCGCCTGCGCTGCAGTCCGCCGATCTCGGCGCCGGCACGCCGATCGTCACGGAGAGCTCACCGCCTGTCGACGAAGCCGGCCTGACCGATCTCCTGCTCCATGAACTGCGCGACATTCTCCATGCCGAGAAGCAGTTGACCAAGGCGCTCCCCAAGATGGCGCAGGCCGCCCGCTTCGACCAGCTGCGGGAATTGTTCGAGCAGCATTTGGCCGAGACCGAGAATCAGATCGAGCGCATCAACGAATGCTTCGAGCTGCTCGGCGAGAACGCACGCGCCAAGCCCTGCAAGGGCATGATGGGCCTGATCGAGGAAGGCCAGGAGGTCATGAAGGAAGGCGAAGACAAGGAAGACGCAGCCGCCGACCTCGCACTGATTTCTGCGGCTCAACGCGTCGAACATTACGAGATGTCCGGCTACACCACCGCGCGCAACCTGGCGCAACAGCTCCGGCATAGCGCAGTGGTGGCCCTGCTCTCCAAATCCCTCGCCGAAGAGGAAAACGCCGATCTCCTGCTCAATCAGGTCGCGCGATCGCTGATGTCGGTTGCGAAGATGCCTGCCGCACTGGAGCAGGCCGAATAGGAGGCGCCTGGCGCGCGCAGACTCACCGAATGAAACCGTCTCGCGCCGTCGCGCGGGGCGGCCGGCCACGGACACGGTACGATAATTCGTACCGGTGGCACACACCTTGCCTCTCGATACCGGACAATTGCCGGACAGGAGGCCCCCATGAGCAGTTCACCCTTCCATATGAGCCGCCGCAGCGTGGTGCTCGGCGGCGTGGGTGCCGCCGCCATCAGTGCCGTCGCCCCTCCCTTCGCCTGGGCGCAGGGCCGGAGCGAGACGCTGCTGGTGGTGCAGGAGCTGGGTCCGAACTCGCTGGACATGCAGGGCGTCGGCTCCAACCAGACCGTGAACGGGCTATCGTGGAATTGCTACGACCGCCTGCTCTCCTACGCCTCCAAGACGCTGCCGGACGGAACGCTCTCGTATGATCGCGAGAAGCTCGCGCCCGAACTCGCCGAGAGCTGGGAGGTCGCGGCCGACGGCATGTCCTGCACCTTCCGCCTGCGAAAAGACGCGAAGTTTCACGACGGGACGCCGGTGACGGCCAAGGACGTGAAATGGTCGTTCGACCGCGCAGTGAAGGTCGGCGGCTTCCCGACCTTCCAAATGTCCGCCGGATCGCTGGAAAAGCCCGAGCAGTTCGTCGTCGTCGACGATCACACCTTCCGCATCGACTATGTCCGCAAGGACAAGATGCTGCTGTTCAACGTCGCCGTCGTCGTGCCGTTCGTCATCAATTCCGAACTGGCGAAGAAGAATGCGACGGCCGAAGACCCGTGGGCGCTGGCGTGGCTGAAGAACAACGAGGCCGGCGGCGGCGCCTACAGGATCGAAAGCTGGAAGCCCGGCAGCGAGACCGTGCTGGCGCGCTTCGACGACTGGAAGAGCGGACCGTTGCCGAAGATCAGGCGCGTGATCGCACGCGACGTTCCCTCCGGCGGGACCCGCCGCGCCATGCTGGAGCGAGGCGATGCGGACTTGTCGAGCGGCTTTGCGCCGCGCGATTTCGACCAGCTCATCAGGGAAGGCAAGGTCAAGGTGTCGGGCGTGCCGATCCCCAATGCGCTCTGGTACGTTGCTCTGAACACCGCAAAGCCGCCGTTCGACAACGTCAAGCTGCGGCAGGCCATCGCCTGGGCGATGCCGTATGAGCAGATCCAGAGCAGCGCGTTCTTCGGCCGTGCCGTTCCCATGTACGGCGGCGCCGCCGACGTTTCAAAGCCGGTCTGGCCGCAGCCGTTTCCCTATGTCACCGATCTCGACAAGGCCAAGGCATTGATGAAGGAAGCCGGCTTCGCCTCCGGTCTGGAGACGACCTTGTCGCTCGACACAGGCACCGCGACCGTCGGCGAGCCGACCGCGATCCTGATCCAGGAGAACCTCGCCAAGATCGGGATCAAGGCGGGAATCGAAAAGATCCCCGGCGCGAACTGGCGCACGACGCTGAATAAAAAAGAGCTGCCGCTTGCGCTCAACCGTTTCAGCGGCTGGCTCGATTATCCCGAATATTACTTCTACTGGAATTTCCACGGCAACAACTCGATCTTCAACATCTCCTCCTACCAGAACAAGGAGATGGACGCGCTGATCGACAAGGCCCGCTTCACCGCGGACGCGACCGAGTACGACCGATGCGTGAAGGATTTCATCGCGCTCTGCATCCGCGACGTTCCGGTCGTTCCGCTCAACCAGCCGATCCACGACGTCGCCATGCAGAAGGGCATCACCGGCTACGAGTTCTGGTTTCACCGCGAGCCGGACTACCGTCAGTATGTGAAAGGCTAAAGCGCGATACGATTAGGATGAATCGTCATCGCGCTTTAGCTTGTTGTTTAAGCATGATCTTTTCGGAAAACCGCTGCGTACTTTTCCGGATCATGCTTTAGTCCTGACGGGCGAAGCTGATCGCGCCCGGGCCTGCGCGTGCCTGCTCGATCGGAAATCCTCTTTCCAGCCGCGTAGCGCTGGCGCGCAGCATCGCCGCGTCGAGCTTGCCCTGCCGCATGCCGTCCAGAGAGCAGGCGAAGACGCGGTAGAACTGCGCGCCGTCATAGGCGACCAGCAGCAGGTCGACGCCGGCATTGATCGCCTCGACCACGGCCTTGCAGACGTCGTTCTGGTAGATCGCCCCCATCACGAGGTCGTCGGTCATCACCACGCCCTGATAGCCCCATTTGTCACGGATAATGCCGTCGACGACGCGCTTGGAATGCGAGGCGGCGCGGTCGGGATCGACCGCGGTCAGCGTGACATGCCCAACCATCAGCGCGCTGCGCGAATGCGACAGCACCTCGCGGAACGGAAGCCAGTCGGTGGCTTCCAACTCCCCGACCCGCGTATCCAGATTGGCGCTGAAATGATGCGTGTCGGTGCGCACGCGGCCGATGCCCGGAAAATGCTTGAGCGTGGCACCGACGCCGGATTCTTCCAGCCCGTGGACATAGGCACTTGCGATCGTGCTGACGACGGCAGGATCGGTTGCAATCGCGCGCTGGCCAATCAGCGTGTGAAAATCGAGACGATTGCGCCTCGCCGGCGGCTTGAGGTCGAGCACCGGCGCGAGATTGAGGTTGACGCCAAGCGCACCGAGCTCGTGTCCGTGAATGCGGCCAAATTCTTCGGCTTTGGCCTGCTGGTCGTCGGGAGCCAGCCCAGTGAGCGTCGCCAGCGCCGGCACCTTGGTCAGCGGCGGGGCAAGATGCCCGACGATGCCGCCCTCCTGGTCGGCAGCGACGACCAGCGGCGGCAGGCCCGCCGCGCGCCGCTTGTCCTGAAGCGCCGAGATTTCGGCACGTAGCGCCGCAATCGTCCGGCCCCTGATGTTGTGCCGGGTCACATAGACGCCGCCGATCAATCCCTGCTCGGCAAGGCGCGCGACCTCGGGAAACGAGGAATAGCCGACCATGAAATGAGGCCCGAGCTGTCGCGCCTCGGCGGCACTTGCGCCGAGAACGTCGTGCTTGCGCAGCTCAAACTTCAGATGCGCCGCGGACATCAGCACCGGCGGCAAGCACCAGAGCGTGACCAGCAGCTTGCCCGCGATGGTTCGCCACCGCCCTTTGCGCAGCAGGAGGATGACGATCGCGATGCTTGCGACGACAAGCGCGACGTTTCCGGCGCCGCGCAACGGGACCAGATAGGGATCGTTCTTGTTCGCGGCCGCGAATGTGACGACAGGCGCGGCAAGCCAGAGCAGAATGAGACCGATACGGCGGAGGAATTGCATGATGCATCACGCGCTGGGAGTGGCGATGCTTCGCACCTATCAAAGCGATTTGCGCTCCGCGAGAGGCAAACGCGCGCCTGCACGAAAACTGCAAAAGACTCCTGAAACCGTGCAGACGATGGTCCCGGCTTCTGCACAAGCACCGTTCAAACTTCGTGATGCCACCCATCACGAAAGGTCTTCTGGACATGACGAGCCTGGCTTCGACGATAGCAGCGGACCTCCAGCCGCTCAGGCACTCCACCATTCCGGCCAAGCTCGGCCTCGCGCTGGCGCTGGCCGCACTGGCGGACTGGCTGTTCTATGGCCACCGGATCGGCCTATCGCTGGCCCTCTTTGCCGTCGCCACCGCTTGCGTGTCGGTGCTCTTCAATCACGCGGCTCTGAACCTGCGGCGCGCCCTGATCGGCACAGCCATTCTCATCGTCGGCCTCGCACCGGTCGTCGAGGAGCTCAACGCGCTTTCGTTGCTGATCCTCGTCGCGGCGACGCTAATCGCCCTGCTGCTCGTGACCAATGCGGAAACGACCGGGCTCGCCGACCGCGTCCGCGCGCTGCGCAACTTCGTCCTGCTCGGACCCTTCAGGTTCTTCCTCGATGCGCCCCAGGTGTTCAATGCGTCGGCGCTGACCCGCGGCATCGCGCGCTGGCTGCTCCCTGCAGCACTCAGCACGGTCTTCGTCGCGCTGTTCGCCGCGGCCAATCCCGTGATCGAGCAATGGGTGTTTCTGCTCAATCCGAAACTCATCCTCCAATATATCAGCATCCCGCGCGTACTGTTCTGGGCCTTGACGCTGGCTCTGGTCTGGCCGTTCATCCATGTGCGCTGGCGGCGCAAGACGATCGTCACCACCGCCGTCGCGGACGGACCTGTGCCGCCGCCGCTCCCGCCTCTGGTCTCGGCAGAGTTTCTTGGTCCCTCCACCATCCTGCGCTCGCTGATCCTGTTCAACCTGCTGTTCGCGGCGCAGTCCATTCTCGACGGCATCTATCTCTGGGGCCATATGGCGCTGCCGGACAATCTGACCTATGCGGGCTATGCGCATCGCGGCGCCTATCCGCTGATCGTAACCGCCCTGCTCGCCGCGGCCTTCGTGCTGGTGGCGATGCGTCCGGGCGGCCCGGCGGAGAAATCGAAGATCATCCGGCCGCTGGTGTACGTCTGGGTCGGACAGAACGTGCTTCTCGTCGCCTCCTCCATCCTTCGGCTCGATCTCTATGTCGACATCTATATGCTGACCTATTGGCGGATCGCGGCCTTCATCTGGATGGGGCTGGTGGCGCTGGGACTAATCCTGATCGTCGCCCGAATCGTGCTCGACAGGTCCAACCAATGGCTGGTCGGCGTCAATCTGATCGCGCTCGCGATCGTGCTTTATGGCTGCTCGCTCGTGAACTTCGACGCCTTCATTGCCGACTACAATGTCGCCCACAGCCGGGAAGCATCGGGCAACGGCGTGCAGATCGACATCGACTATCTCCTGACGCTCGGACCGCAGGCACTCCCCGCCATCGACAGGGCCATCGCGCTCCGGCCCGGCGCCGGCGAGGGCTGTCTTGTGTCCCGACGCGACCGCCTTGTAGAACAGCAACGCCAGGATCTGGCCTGGCGGAGCTGGGGCTTTCGGAGCTGGCGGCTGCAGCGCAGGCTGGACGCGCAGGTGAAAGATCAGTCCGGCAGCCGGCCGGCAGGGTGAGCGGAGAGTTTCTTGGCGCATCGCATTCTCATCGTCGACGACGAAGGCCATATCCGCGAGGTCATCCGCGTTGCGCTGAAGAAGGCCGGCATGGACGTGATCGAGGCCCGCGACGGCAAGGAGGCGCTCAGCCGCTTTGCCGCCGACAGGCCCGATCTGATCGTGCTCGACATCGGCATGCCCGAGTTCGACGGCCTCGATGTCTGCCGCGAGATCCGCAAGACGTCCGACGTGCCGATCCTTTTCCTGTCGGCGCGCGACGAGGAGATCGACCGCATCCTGGGCCTCGAGATCGGCGGCGACGACTATGTGACCAAGCCGTTCAGCCCGCGCGAGCTGGTGGCGCGGGTCAATGTCATTCTCCGCCGCCTCAGTCCGCGCAATGGCGAGATCAAGGCGGGTCCCACCGCGCTGTCGCAAGGCGGCCTGCTGATCGACCCCGAGCAGCATGTCGCGACCTTTGCCGGCACGCCGCTGAAGCTGACCGCGATCGAGTTCGGCATCCTGCGCGCTTTCCTGACCCGGCCGACTTCGGTGTTCAACCGCGAGCAACTGATGCGGGCGGCCTATCAGCTCAACATCCAGGTCTCCGACCGCACCATCGACAGCCACATCCGCAACATCCGCGCCAAGCTCGCAGTGCTGGCCTGCGACAACGCGATCGAGACCATCCACGGTGTCGGCTTCAAGCTCGGCCGCTGCGAGAAAGCGGCATGAGCGCGGCACCCGACAAATGGCGGCCGTCGCTCGCCCTCGTGATCTTCACGGTGCTGACCACCGTTGGCGTGCTGCCGCTGGTCGGCCTGTTCTTCTTCCGCCTCTACGACAACCAGCTGATCCGCCAGACCCAGGCCGAGCTGATCGCGCAAAGCCGCGTGCTGGCGACGATCTATGCGCAGGAGGTCACGGCCAGGCTCGACAGCGGCCTGACGCTCGGCGCCGAGGTGCCGCCGAACGTGCTGCCCGACCCCGGCGACCAGGTCACGCCGATCCGTCCAGCACTTGACCTGACCGCCAACGATCTGCTGCGGCGGCGACCGGATGCGCAAGCCGCGTCTCATCCGTCGCAGGCGGCCTATGTCGAGATCGGCGCAAGGCTGACGCCGATCATCCGCGAGACCCAGAAGGTGACGCTGGCGGGCTTTCGTATCCTCGATCCGCAAGGCGTCGTCATCGCCGGGCGGCAAGAGGTCGGCCAATCGCTCGCCCATATCGAGGAGGTCGCGGACGCGCTGCACGGGCAATACCGCGCGACTTTACGCAACCGCGTGCCGGACAAGCCGCCGCCGCCGATCTATTCCTTCAGCCGCGGCCTCGGCGTGCACGTGTTCTCGGCGATGCCCGTCATCGTCAACAACCGCGTCGCCGGCGTGATCTACACCACGCGAACGCCGAGCAACATCTTCGACCATCTGTACCAGGAGCGGGGCAAGTTCGTGCTAGCGGGGCTCGCCGTGATCCTCGGCACGATCGCGATCGGCTTGGTGTTCTCGCGCACCATCACCCTGCCGATGCGCGAGCTGATCGACCGCGCCGCACGGATTGGCCGCGGCGACCGCGAGGCCTTCCAGCCGCTCCGGCATTACGGCACGCGTGAGTTCGCCCAGCTCTCGCACAGCTTCCTCGGCATGGCCGAGCAGCTGGCGCGGCGTTCCGACTATATCGCGACGTTCTCGGCCCATCTCACCCACGAGCTGAAATCGCCGCTGACCTCGATCAAGGGCGCGGCCGAGCTGCTGCAGGATTCCTATCAAGGCAGGTCTGACGGACTGACGCCGGCCGAGCAGAAGACATTCATCGCCAACATCCTGTCCGACACTCAGCGGCTGGAAGCGATGGCGCAGCGGCTGCGCGATCTTGCGCGCGCCGAGAGCCTGCCGCAGAACGAGCGCACGGAGCTGGCGCCCGTCATCGCCGACCTCAGAAACAGGTTTCCGGCCAGCTCCATCGAGGCCAGCGGCAGCCTCGACCGCCCCATCGGCATGTCCGGCGAAAAGGCGCTGATCGTGCTGTCGCATCTCGCCGACAACGCGATGCGGCACAAGGCCGGGACGATCAGGCTGGAGGCTGTGGACGAGCGCACGACCTTGCGTCTGACGGTGAGCAATGACGGCGAGCCGATCTCGGCACCGAACCGCGACAGGATTTTTGATGCGTTCTTCACCACCCGCCGCGACCAAGGCGGCACCGGGATGGGGCTTGCGATCGCGCGTGCGGTGATGGCGAGCCATGGCGGCTCGATCAGGCTCAAGCCGACCGACGAGGGCGCGGCCTTCGAGCTGCAATTCCCTGTCGCCTGAGGCGCGATGAGGTCATCGCCCCTCAGCTTTTATTTGGGCATGATCTGTTCGGAAAACCGCTTCACACTTTTCCGGATCATGCCCTAGATCGCGAACACCCACGCCGCGACGATGGTGCCGATGGTGACGAGACCAGCGATGGTCCAGCCGGCGGCATATTCCAGCTCAGGATGACCGGTCGCCCGCATGATCTCTGTCGGATCGGCGGTATGCTTGTGTGCCATGACAGCCTCGCACGTTTCTTCCCGCGTCATATGTAAGTCGCATCAGCCGCCATTAGGTTCCATCACGGAAATGCGAGCAATGACGCAGCTTGGCTTGTTCGCCGTTCCTGACGAAGGCCCGACCGGACTTCGCTACACGGACAATTTTATCGAAGCCGCCGTCGAGCAGTGCTTGATCGGCCGCATCGCAGCATTGCCGCTCGAGCGCTTCCAGTTCGGGGCGTTCGAGGGCAACCGCCGGGTGGCGTCGTTCGGCTATCGCTATGACTACACGCTGCAGCGGCTCACCGAGGCGGAGCCGATCCCGGACTGGCTGTTGCCCATCGCGCGTCAGGCCGAAGCCTGGGCGGAGCTGCCGGAGGCCAGCGTCCGGCAGGTGCTCTGCACGGAGTACGAGGCCGGCGTCGGCATCGGCTGGCACCGCGACAAGCCGCACTTCGACAAGATCCTCGGCCTGTCGCTCGGCTCGGCCTGCAAATTCCGCTTCCGCCGCCGCAACGGCGACAAATGGCAGCGCCACACGCTCGAGGCCCAGCCGCGCTCACTGTACATGATGGAGGGCGAGGCGCGCTCGCAATGGGAGCACAGTATCCCGCCGGTCGAGGCGCGGCGTTACTCCATCACGTTCCGGACGATGAAGCGCCTAACGCGGCCGGCCAAACAAAAAATGCGAAAACAACCCCATGCAAAGTAGGACGCCCGTTCCGCCCGAGGCGTGGCCACGCCGCACAAGGGTTTGACACATCGGTGCAAAACCGCCGCCTTGCGCAATCACCGCACGGCTTGCGTCTTGCCTTCCGAATCCGGTTGCATGCTAGATTGGCAGCACGCATTCCGCGGCAGGAGGGAAGCATGGCCGACAACAAGGCAAAGCGCGGCGGGGCCGATCGGGCGCTGATTGCGCTCACCGAAAAATATGAAGTCGCCTACTGGTCGAAGAAGTTCAAGGTGACCCCGGCCAAGCTGAAATACGCCGTCAAGAAGGTCGGCCGTTCCGCCAAGAAGGTCGAGGCGTATATCAAGCTCCAGAAGCACCGCGCCTCCGACAAGAGCCGGATCGCGCTGAGCGAGGCCTATGAGGTCCGTTACTGGTCGAAGAGATTCAAGATCACCCCGGCCAAGCTGAAAGCTGCCGTCGCCGCGGCCGGCCATTCTTCAAGGAAGGTCGAGGCCTATCTCGCCGCCCGGAAGACGGCAAAGAAGAAATCGGCCAGGAAGACGACAAAGAAGACGACGAAGAAGGCAGCCAAGCGCAAGAGTGCCGCCTGAGACCTCGGAAGCCATGGATGCGGGGGCCGCAACCTGTCCTCACATGGGCACGTCGTCCCCAGTGCGCCCGAAGGCCGCTGGCGGCCGGGCGCCAGCCGAAGATCTCGCACGCGACGGCGGTGGGGCTTTCGGGTGATCGCTTTGCTGTCGCCGAACCAAAGGTGCCGTGAAATCGCCTCAAGGCGGACGAATAAGGCGAATTGAAAAGACAGGCCAAACCGGCGAACCAATATGGGGGGCGCAAAGGCCGGCACCAAATGAAGAATTATCTCGCTTTTTTCCTGTTTCTGACCATCACGACAGCATCCGCACATGGCCCGTTGCCGGCGCGGTTGACGCCGCCCTCCGACCTCATCCCGACAGGCCTGACCGATTCCGACACCACCGCCGGCGGTACCGCGCGGCTGTGCGAGCAGGTCACCTTCTCGCGGGGCCTGCGCTACGGCGAAAACGAGGCCAACGTGCTCGACGTCGCCGCCAGCACGACCAAGGCGGATACGCCGCGGCCGGTACTGCTGTTCGTGGCCGGCGACAGTTTCACCGGCGACCGCGCCGCGCCCGAGCTGTCGCGCCAGATCCAGGACCAGGCCATGTGCTTTGCCGCCCGCAACGACATGATCGGAGTGCGCGTCAATTATCGCCTGGCGCCCGCAGCGACCTGGCCGATGGGAGCGACCGACGTGGCGGCGGCGCTGTCCTGGGTTCACGGCAATATCGACCTGTTCAACGGCGATGCCCGCGAGATCGTCGCGGTCGGCTACGGCGCCGGCGCGTTCCATGTCGCAACCCTGCTGGCGCATCCCGAGCTCCAGGCCGACCGCGCCGATGTCGCGGCCGTCGTGCTGGTGTCCGGCATCTACCGCGCCGGCAAGGACGCCAGCGACAGCGAGAAGGCCTATCTCGGCGGCGACGCCAGCCAGTACAACGCGCGCTCGGTATTCCCCGGCATACTCAATGTCGATGTGCCGATCGTGCTGGCCTGGGCCGCGGACGATTCCCCTGGCCTCGTGACGCAGGGCGAGACCTTGAAGAAGACGCTCTGCGGCGCCGGCCATTGTCCACGCAGCGCGCTGCTGCGCAGCCGCGACGGCATCGCCTCCGCCTTCGGATTGGATGGCTCCGGCGACAGCCTCGCCGAACCGACCCTGCTGCTGGTGCATCAGCTCGAGGCGCGGGGGCTGCCGTAGCGGCGTGTCAGCACGCCTGCCATTTCGTGCGGGCCTGCGCTGTATTGAAGCGGGCTGCCAAGTCACACGATTGCCAAACGCCTGATCTAGATCAACTCGCCTTGGTGCGGACTGAGCCGAACCTCGTTGGGGGCCAACGACAAGGTGTCGAGCATGCGCGTCACCGGCAGACTGCTGTTCGTTTTGATCGCCGCACTCGCGTCGCTTGGCGCGATGTCCGAGCAACGCCCGGACCAACCCATAAGCGACAAGGAAATCCGCATCGGCAATGTCATGCCGTACTCGGGAGCGCTCTCTGAATTCGGCGCGATCGGTCAGGCGGAGGCCGCCTATTTCGACATGGTCAACGCGCGCGGCGGCATCAACGGCCGCAAGATCCGCTTCATCACGCGCGACGACAATTCCGATCCCACGACCGCGCTGGAGCTGACGCGCAATCTGGTCGAGAAAGACGACGTGCACCTGATGTTCGGATCGTTCGGCACGCCCGGCAATCTCGCCACGCGCTGGTATCTGAACGAGAAGAAGGTGCCGCAGCTTTTCGTCGCCTCCGGCGACGAGGAGCTGAGCCAGGCCAGGGCTTTCCCCTGGACCATGGGCTGGCAGCCGTCGATCCGGTCGGAGGGGCGCATCTACGCCAACTACATTCAGGCCTATTATCCCAGGAAGAAGATCGTCGTGCTCTGGCAGAACGACCAGTTCGGACGCATGCTCTACAAGGGGATCCAGGACGGACTTGGCGATCTGAACCGCCATGTCCTCGTCGACATCGCCTTTGACATCGGCGACGAGCATCTCGACGGGCACGTCTCGATCCTTAAGCGCGCGGGTGCCGATATCTTCGTCTTTCTCGGCGTGCCGTCGACGGCATCCAAGGTGATCAGGCTCGCGGCTTCGCTCAACTGGCGCCCGGTCTTCATCGTCAACGATACCTCCGCCTCGATCGCCAATGCGATGGCGCCCGCGGGCCTGGAAAATTCGTCTGGCGTGATCTCGGCGGCCTTTTTGAAGGACCCGAGTGATCCCGCATGGAAAGACGACCCTGCCATGAAGGACTGGTTCGCCTTCATGGACAAATATCATCACGTCGAAAGCACCAACAGCAGCGCCGCGCTCTATGGCTACGCCGCGGCCGAGGCGCTGACGCAGGTATTGAAGCAATGCGGCGACGACCTCTCACGCGCGAACATCATGCATCAGGCGGCTTCGCTGAAGGGTTATCAGCCCTCGGTCGCGCTGCCCAACATCAGGATGAACACCTCGCCGACCAGTTATCTGCCGATCAAGCAGATGCGGCTGGTCCAGTTCGACGGCCGATCGTGGCAACCGTTCGGTGAGGTGATCGAGACCGCCTTCACCGAAGGCGCGGCGCGGTAACACCGTCCTCACGCCGGCTCCAGTCACCGGGCAGGCGCGCTATGCGGCGACACAGTGTCAC
The DNA here is from genome assembly GCF_002936975.1 of Bradyrhizobium sp. AC87j1. Lineage (NCBI taxonomy): Bacteria > Pseudomonadati > Pseudomonadota > Alphaproteobacteria > Hyphomicrobiales > Nitrobacteraceae > Bradyrhizobium > Bradyrhizobium sp. AC87j1. Next base: position 20,868 of record NZ_PTFE01000073.1, on the reverse strand, counting down.
CGAGTACCGGCTGGCCTGGTGCTCGGTCCAGTGGCGGATGTGGCTTTGCGAGGCCCGTCGTACCGGGCGGAGCCTCATTGCTCGCCGTCCTTGTGTCGACCCCATCGAGCGTCGTGACGAACGCCGCGAGTATTGCGACGATTACCGCAAAAGCGAAAAGGACGACTGAGGTGCGGTGGCTATTCCACTCTTTACTCATGAGGGGCCTCCACAACCAATAGAAACGTAATGCGACGTGGACGGTTCCTCATGCGCTACCGGCCGCAAGACTTCCCGCTCGATATGCAAAGGCCCCGCTCGGCTTCAGCCGCAGCGGGGCCGGTCTAGAGATAGTCTCATGTAGGTGACGCCAAAAGTTCATTTGGTCGGATCAGGTCGCGAACTTCCGACGGTCGCCGGAATTTTGTACTCGCCGCGGAGTTCATCCCACAAGGCCGTGTCGCTGACCAGCACGACGTGGTACTCACCGCGGCCCGTGATCCCTGCATATTTTCCCGTGCCACCCGTGAACTCGAAGGTGCCGCGGAACTCTTTCGGCTTCGCCTCTTTCAGGACGTACTTGGCAAAGACCTTGGATCCGTCTGCTTCTGTGAAGGTCTTATGGCCGCCGCTGGAACTGCCGGCATCCGTCAGATCGACAACCTGATATCGAGCTTTGTCGAGGAATGGCTTGCCATCAGCATTGAACACGGCGCCGTCGAATTCGGTGACCGAGACAGTATGGTCAGCCCTGTCTTCCAGCTTCACGCTCTTACTGGACAGGGTGACCAGAACGGCTCGACCGAACCATTGGCCCGCTTCTTCAGCCAAAGCCGGGACAGCGGCCGACGGGACTGCCAAAGCAAGCACAACACAACCGCACATCCACGATGAATTGAGATGACACCTCATGGTTTCCTCCCAGGTGGGTTGCAGGTCACAAATTTTGGTCGGAGCAAGTACCTCCATCAACGAATTTCCACGTGCCAATCATACCACTGCTCCCAAGCAGAAATCGCACAAACGGCGTTTGATAATGCGTCCATTAGACGCGCGATCATGCATGTTTCCGTTGAGATGCGGCGCTGAAACTCATCGTGGTCGCAGAACACGCCTTTTCGTTTCATCACAGTTGTTTAAGATCGGCATCGACCTGCATCTGCCCCGCCTGGAGAGCTCATGACCGAGACCATTCGCATCAAACGCTTCCATGCGCGGCCCGTGATCGTGCCGATGAACCTGCCGCTGCGGACCTCGACCGGCGCCGTCGCCAAGGCTCCGCTGGTGCTGATCGACTGCGAGACCGACCAGGGCGCCCGCGGGCACGCCTATCTGTTCTCGATCACACCGTCGGCCTTGAAGCCGCTGACGGCGATGGTCACGGAGATGTCGGAGCTCGTCGCCGGCGACGAGCTATTGCCGTTCGAGATCGAGCGCAAGCTGACCCAGCGCTTCACGCTGCTTGGCCTCGCCGGCCTGCAGCGGCTGGCGCAATCCGGCATCGACATGGCGGCATGGGATGCGCTCGCGCGCAGCAAGGGCCTGCCGCTGGCACGGCTGCTCGGCGGCGCGCCGAAGCCGGTCAGGGCGTACAATTCGAAGGGGCTCGGCATCATGCCGGCGGGCGCCGCGGTCGAAGAAGCCCACAAGCTGTTGGCCGAGGGGTTTCAGGCCGCGAAGATCCGCGTCGGCCGGCCCGATGCGCGGGAGGATCTCTCCGTCGTCCGCGCGGTGAGAAAGGCGGTCGGCGACAAGGTGACGCTGATGTGCGACTACAACCAGGCACTGACGGTGACCGAGGCCATCCAACGCGGCGAGATGCTCGACGACGAGGGGCTGAGCTGGATCGAGGAGCCGATCCGCCACGACGATTATGCCGGCTGTGCCCGCATTGCCGACGCACTGCATACGCCCGTCCAGATCGGCGAGAATTTTGACAGCGCCTTTTCGATGCAGACAGCGCTCTCGGCTGAGGCCTGCGACTACGTGATGCCCGACGTGCAGCGCATCGGCGGCGTGACCGGCTGGATGCGCGCCGCATCGCTCGCGCATGCCGCCGGCATCCAGATGTCCTCGCATCTGTTCTCGGAAGTCAGCGCGCATCTGCTCTGCGTGACGCCGACGGCACACTGGCTGGAATATGTCGATTGGGCCGACGCTGTGCTTTCGACGCGGCTCAAGATCAAGGACGGCTTTGCGCTGCCGAATGAGGAGCCCGGCAACGGGATTGCGTGGGACGAGGCGGCGGTCGCCAAATATCTCGTCACATAGGGCCGCCGCTATGACCGAACAGCGGCAATCATACTCAGCTCGACCGGCGCCCCTCGCGGCAATTCGGCGACGCCGACCGACGTCCGCGTATGACGACCGCGCTCGCCGAGGCGTTCGATCAGCCGGTCGGAGGCACCGTTCATGACTTGCGACTGCTGGGTAAATCCAGGCGCTGAAGCGACGTATCCAACGAGCTGCAGGACCTGGACGATCCGGTCCTCTCCGCCTGTGGCGTGATTGATGGCGGAAATGCAGAGATCAGCGCAAAGCGCAGCAGCTTCTTGTGCGGCCACGATATCGACGCCTGCTCCGACCTTCCCCACATAAAGCAGGTCTTCGCCGCGACGCGGCAGCTGGCCACTGACATAAGCGAGCCCACCATGGATGATCACCGGCAAGTAGTTGCCACCGGGCTTATTCACGCTGCTCATCTCAATAGCCTGCCTTCTCTTCACATCCGGCGAGGCGATGCATTTCGCCGTACGCGATAGCTCGATCGCACCAGCTCGTTGCCGTGGCGAATGATCGGACAATGGCAGGCGGCGAATGATGGATCAAGCCTGCGAAGCTGATCAAGCTCGGCCTGACAAGACCTGGCCTGACAGGACCCGGCCGCCGCGCATTGCACGGAGGCGGCGCGCGCGATAACGATCCGCTATGACCATTTGGCGCCCTCATCCCCACATCCGCGTCGTCGCGATCGGCCTGCATTGGCGGGACGGGCGCCTGCTGGCGGCCGAAATTCGCGACGATGCCGGGCGGATCAAGGGCGTTCGGCCGCTCGGCGGCGAGATCGAATTCGGCGAAAGCTGGCGCACTGCCCTAATGCGCGAGTTCAACGAGGAGCTCGGCATCGACGTCACCATCACAAGCGAGCCGTTGGTGCTGGAGAACATTTTCGTGCACGAGGGATCGACCGGCCACGAGGTAATGTTCGTCGCGGAGGTCGTGTTTGCGGAGGGCGCCTTCGCCGGGCAGGACCGCATCGACTTCCTCGAGGACAATGGAGAGCCGATCGTCGCACGCTGGTTCGACCTTGCCGACCTCGACGGAGATGGCGGACCGAGCCTCTACCCGACCGGGTTGAAGGATGTGCTGCTCGCGAGCAAGGACGGGGCGAAGGCCTCGATCCCGTCATCCTGAGGTGCGCGCCCTGCAAAGCAGGGCAAGCCTCGAAGGATGAACGGCCCGGATGGAGCCGGGCCGTCGCCCTTCGAGGGCCGCTGAAGAAGCGGCCACCTCCAGCGACAACGGCTTCTCCGTTGCGCGGGGGTGACGGTTATGGAGCTGCAGGCGTCGCTCCCTCCACACCGTCATGACGGAGCGCTACCACGCTTCCGCGCCCGGGATTTTCTTCCGCACCGCCATGCGCTGGATCCAGATGCAGCGACGGACGGATCTGTTGGAGCGGCCGACGGCGGATATCCCCTCGCCGGCCTGAAGCAGCGGCGCCACGCTCGCGCGCAGCTCACGGCAACGCTGAAGTTCGGCCTGCCAGTCGATGATTGCGGCATCGGCGCGCGAGGCGATCAGCGACAGCGCCGCCGCGGCAAGACAGCTCGCCCGCGTCAGCCCCTTCACTGTGATGCGCCTCCGTCGCGCCCGTAGCGGAAGTCGCAATGGGACGCGCCTTGCATGATCGTCTGCGTCCGCGTGAGCTTGATGTCGGGACCAAAGCCTTCCGCGGTCGCAAAATCGGCCGTGCAGATCAGGAGGAAGCCGAGCTCCGGTTCGCCGAGCGCCTTGTAGAATTCGGCATAGGCGCAGCGCTTGACGTCGAAGGCAAAGGCATCATGCGACTGCTCGATGACGTCATAGGCGAGCGCGTCGTCGCGGGAGTAGGTCTTGAAGGCCGACGATACGGCCTTGCCAAGATCGGCTTCGCTCTCGCCCTGGCTCTTCGCCTTCCAGAATTCCTCGCCGAAGCCGCGATAGAGATCGCCGAGCGCCTTGCGCACCAGTGTGTTGGCGCGCGCCTCGCCAAGCTCGGCCTGGAGCGCCTTGACCAGCGGCACCAGCACCTGGGCCTGGATTTTTGCTTGCTCGATGACGGATATGCTCATGGTCGCGCTCGCGTCGGAAGGCCACATCGTAGCCAAGCTGGGGCGTAAGCATAATCCCCGCGGCGAGGATTGGCTAACTCTCGGCCGGGTAGGCCAGGCGGCCGTCAGCCGTGCCCCTCGCCGCCGGATTCATTTCAGCCGGTTTGACCTGCCCCGGTCCGAGAATGTGGAACACCGTCTCGCCCGCCGCGAGCAGATAATCCGTGATGATCCGACGGTGACATCGCCACCACAATGTCTCCGCGCACATGATGGCGCAGCGCTCCACCTGCCCGACGGCGCGCAAATTTGCGAGCCCTTCGTGAAAGGCCGCGCCCATCGCGTGGTCGGCGTAATTGTGAAAGCTGACGTTCTGCCAGAAGGCATTGGTCTCGCGCGGCACCTCGCGCTTGCGGCTACGCAGGCCGCCGAGCGAGGCAATGTGCTCGTAGCCGATCGAAGCAGCCGCAAGCGATTGCGGCAGGGTCTCGCGATTGTACTGCGGGTTGGTACGGGAGCGGGGCACGGTCCGAACGTCAACCACGAAGGTGACCGCGCTGTCCTGCAACAATTCGACGAATTCCTCGATCGAACGTGTGGCGTGGCCGATGGTGAAGAACGGATGAGCCATGGTGACACCTCGACCGCTCAGCTCGCGGGCCGTCAGCTTTTCAACGACCGCAACGCCCGGCCCTTGTGCAGGGCGACGTGGTCGGTCTTGTCGCTCCTGATCTCGTACTGCGGATCGTCGGGCGTGGCGTGATGGACGTAGCCCTTGTAATCGACGTCGGCGGTGTGCACGCGCAGGATATGGCCGCGCACCCGGCCGGCCTCGGAATTCCAGCTGACGTGGTCGCCGACGGCAAACCTTTTTCCGGGGGTCTTGGACATGGCGGATCAATGCGCGGCAGCATCGGCCTGTTCCAAGGGGGGTCCCCCGACCGTGCGAGGGCAGGCTAAATCCCTGCGGCAGTCCACCAAGGCATGGGCAACGAAGACGTGATGCGGCGGCAACCGCGGATCGCGCGATCCTGAAAGGTCGGCCAAGCGACTTAAGATATTACGAGTGTCATTCAAAGCGAGAGGTGACCATGCCCCCTTCCGAGATGACTCGAGGCTCCATCAGGCCGCGGCCATTTGCGCGATGCCGTCGTCGTGCTGCGGCGGCGACCGCAGCGCTGCTCCTCGCCGCAGCGTTCTGGCCCGCAGGAGGCGCGCAAGCTGCCGCAAATGACGCGGAGGCAAGAACCATCTTCGAAAAATTCATCGCTGCGCAGAATGCGCATGATGCGGACGATGTGAAGGTGATGCTCTGGAATTCGCCCGGCACGCTGTTGTTTGCGAGAGGCATCGAGACGCGAGGCCGCGATGCGGTTGCCACCCGGTTCAAGGCGTATTACGAGGGCACCTGGCACCTCGAACCCGACATGTCGAAATTCCACGTTGCGGTGATCTCGAACGAGGTGATGCAGATCCTCGTTCCCATCGTTTTCACACGCGGCCTTTCGGGCAAGCCCTCGCAACAAAATACGTTTCTGATCAGCCAGACCTACGTTCAGGATGCGACCGGCTGGCATGTCGCCTCCATCCTGCCGGTGGCGAACACTGAACTGAAATAGATTGGTGGCTTGCCGAGCCGAAGCTCGCGGCGGCAGCCCGCCTGCGCCCTTTGGGCTTCGGCGCGCCATCCTTCTCTCGCTATCGCGAGCGAAGGATGGTGGGCACGACAGGGATCGAACCTGTGACCCCTACCATGTCAAGGTAGTGCTCTCCCGCTGAGCTACGTGCCCTAATAGTCCACTTACGTCGGGTGGGGTCCCTATAACGGACGAGGGGACCCTGCGCAAGGACGGAACGGGGCCGATTTAGGCCGCCAGCATCTTGTTCACTTCGCTGACCAATTCGCGCAAATGCACGGGCTTGGACAGCACCTTGGCGTTCTTGGGGGCGTCCGAATCCGAGTTCAGGGCGACCGCGGCGAAGCCGGTGATGAACATGATCTTGATGTCGGGGTCGAGTTCCGAGGCCCGGCGGGCGAGCTCGATGCCGTCCATCTCCGGCATCACGATGTCGGTGAGCAGCATCTCGAACGGCTCTTCCCGCAACCGTTGATAAGCGGCCATGCCGTTGTCGTGGGACGAGACCTGAAAACCGGCGTTTTCCAGCGCCTTGACCAGGAAACGGCGCATGTCGTTGTCGTCTTCGGCGAGGAGGATCTTTGGCATGGCAGGAAAGTCGACTCCCCAGAGGATATCAGCAGAGCTTACTAAGCCGGACAGAGGGTAAATTTGGGGTGAAAATCTTAACCCCAAGCCGGCTGCGCCGCCGGCTCCTTGTGAACCGGAATGCCGCTCGAATCAATCGAGCCGCGCCGGCGCGTCCCCGCTTCCCTACCCACACGGTTAAGACATGTTCCAGCGCCAATCACATCTTTTCGCTTGGCAGAATGGTTGCGATTCCGGACAATGACGACACATAAGAGCCGCATCGATCGGCCGAATCAATTCGATCCGAGGCCCGGATCCTGCCGCTAAGGGACGAAGCCTGAGAAGATGACCCGGTTTGACGGCGAGGTGTCGCCAGCCTTCGAGATCGTTGAGCCCGCGCAATGGCGCGCGCCTGTCATCTTCAACTCGCCCCATTCCGGCTCGACCTATCCGGACGAATTCCTCGCGGCGTCCAGGATCGACCTGCCGACGCTACGGCGGTCCGAAGATTCCTTCATGGACGAGCTGATCGGCCACTTGAGCGAGCGCGGCTTTCCGACCGTGCGGGTCAACTTTCCCCGCTCCTATGTCGACGTCAATCGCGAGCCCTATGAGCTCGATCCCCGCATGTTCAGCGGACGGCTGCCGAGCTTTGCCAATACCCGCTCGATGCGGGTCGCCGGCGGGCTCGGCACCATTCCGCGCGTGGTCGGCGACGGCCAGGAGATCTACCGCGACCGCATCCTGGTCGACGATGCGCTTGGGCGGATCGAGACGCTGTACAAGCCCTACCACCGCGCACTGCGCCGGCTGATCAACAAGGTGCACCAGATGTTCGGCACCGTGGTGCTGGTCGACTGCCATTCGATGCCTTCGGTCGGCGTCAGCAGGGACGAGCCGCGCCGGCCCGACGTCGTGATCGGCGACCGCTACGGCACGAGCTGCACCCCGCTTCTGCCCGACCGGGTCGAGGAGACCATGACCGGGCTCGGCTATTCGATCGGCCGCAACAAGCCCTATGCCGGCGGCTTCATCACCGAACATTACGGCAATCCCGCGAGCGGCCTGCACGCGGTGCAGCTCGAGCTCAACCGCGCGATCTATATGGACGAGCGGCGGCGCGAGCGGAGTGCACGCTTTGCGCAAGTGGCCTCCGACTTCGGCGTTCTTGCCGACGTGCTGGCGACCACGATTCCCTTCGGCGATCTCGGCCCGTTCCAAGCCGCGGCGGAATAGGCGCCGGCTTCTCTTCGTCAGATCGTGTTGTCTGTGACTGTGCGAACGCGCCTTCGCTTCGCTTTCGCTGCGCGCTTCGAAACGAAGACAGAGCAGCAAAGAAAAAAGGGCCGCTCGCGAATGACGCTAGCGGCCCAAGTCTAGGGAGGAAACGCCCAAGGAGGGCAGCGGTAACGCCAAGCGCTACCGCACCGCAACAATATGCGACCGCGACGCACAAAGCGCAAGGGCTTTTGAGCCGTTTCCCATGCAATACGCACATGGCTCAATTGCTTCTATGGAAACCCAGATTCAGTTTCTTTAATAAGGAAATTCAATGGGTTGATAGCCATTTGCATACGAACAAGGCATACTCGGAACTAAGTTTTCAACTCTGTGATCGATATTTGGCCAGCAGATGACTTGGATGAGGCAGCGGTCTTCGGCATCCAAAATACCAGGGTGCAAGATCAAGACAGCGCTGCACGCGGGAGGCGAATTGAGCTAGGCAAGAGGGGAGCTCCATCCAACCTTCGCTTTGAGGATTCGGCCTGTGACGGTGATCGACTTTTCCGCCTTCATCGGACGGCTCGCCACCGCCTCCGGCGAAACCATCCTGCCGTTCTTCCGCACCTCGCTGTCGATCGACGACAAGAGCAAGACCAAGGATTTCGACCCCGTCACGGAGGCCGACCGCGCCGCGGAGGCGGTGATGCGGCGGCTGATCAAGGCCAACTTCCCTCAGCACGGCATCGTCGGCGAGGAATTCGGCAACGAGCGCGAGGAGGCCGACTATGTCTGGGTGCTCGACCCCATCGACGGCACCAAATCCTTCATCGGCGGCTTTCCGATCTGGGGGACGCTGATCGCGCTGCTGCACAAGGGCGCGCCGGTCTACGGCATGATGCACCAGCCCTTCATCGGCGAGCGCTTCTCCGGCGACAACGGTTCGGCCAACTACAAGGGCCCGTCCGGCGAGCGCCGGCTCCAGGTTCGCCGCTGCGCCTCGCTTTCGGAAGCCACGACCTACACCACCAGCCCGCTCCTGATGAACGACCGCGACCGCGCTGTTTTCAGCCGTATCGAGAAGGGCGCGCGTCTGTCGCGCTACGGCGGCGACTGCTACTCCTACTGCATGCTGGCCGCGGGTCACGTCGATCTCGTGGTCGAGACCGAGCTGAAGCCTTACGACATCGCGGCCCTGATCCCGATCGTGACCGGCGCCGGCGGTGTCGTCACCACCTGGGAAGGCAAACCGGCCCAGGGCGGCGGCCGCATCGTCGCGGCCGGCGACGCCAGGGTTCACGAGGAAGCACTGAAACTGCTCAACGGATAAATCAGCGAGGCGCCTGCATGAAAACCCGCTGCACGCTCCTCCTCGCACTCCTGCTGCTGCTGCCGACGCTGGCGTCCGCGCAGAATTTTCCGACGAAGCCGATCAAGTTGATCGTGCCGTTCCCGGCCGGCGGCCCCAACGACATCATCGCGCGTGTAATCGGCCAGCGCATGTCGGAGCTATCGGGGCAGCCGGTGCTGATCGACAATCGCGGCGGCCAGGGCGGCGTGCTCGGCACCGATGCGGTCTCCAAGGCCGCCCCCGACGGCTACACCATCGCGATCTCCTCAGCCGGCGCGCTCGCGATCAGCCCGAGCATGGAAAAGGTCGCCTACGACACCTTGAGCGACCTCACACCGGTGACGCTGGTTGCGACGGTGCCGGAGATGCTCGTGGTCGCCACCAACGTGCCCGCCAAGGACATCGGCGAATTGATCGCGCTGGCCAAGGCGCAGCCGGGAAAGCTCAACTTCGCCTCCTCCGGCCCCGGCAGCCTGCCGCATCTCGCCGGCGAGCTGTTCAAGCTGACGGCGAAGATCGACATCGTCCACGTGCCCTATCGCGGCGCAGCTCCGGCCGTGAACGATCTCTTGGGCCAGCAGGTACAGATGACGTTTCTCGATCTTCCCGTGCTGCTGCCGCAGGTCAAGGCCGGCGTGCTGCGCCCCATCGCGGTCGGCTCGGCCGCGCGGGCGCCGACCGCGCCCGATGTGCCGACCACCGCGGAAGCGGGTTTTGCCGGTCTCCACATCGAGAACTGGTACGGCATGGTCGCGCCGAAGGGCACACCGAAGGAGATCGTCACGGCGCTGCATGCGCTCGCCACCAAGGCAATGGCGGATCCGGCGGTGAAGGAGAAGCTTGGCCAGCAGGGTGCGACGCTGGTCGGCGACGAGCCGGAACATTTTCGCCAGTTCATCGCGGACGAGACCGCGAAATGGGCCAAGGTGATCAAGGACGCCGGCGTGGAGACAGCGAAGTAGCTCCTTCTTATCCTCCCCTCACACCGCCGCCGCCCTTAAATGCTCCACCAGCATCTTGGCCGGCCGCGGCAACGCCTTGAAGCTGCGCGCGCAGATCACGAGGCGGCGGTTGGCGAAGGCATCGCGCAGGCGGACGATGGCGAGCGGCATCAGCTTGGCGCAGCGGCGGGCGGCGGATTCCGGCACGAGGGCAACGCCGACATCGGCGGCGACCATCTGGCAGATCGCGTCGAAATCGCGCAGGCGTGCGCGGAAATGCGGGCGCATGCCGAGCCGCGCCGCGTGCTTCGAAATATGCATCTGGAGCGCGGTGGCGCTGGTCAGGCCAACGAAGTCGCACGCCCCCGCCTCCTGGAAATCGATCTGGCGGCGGCCGGCGAACGGTCCGCGGCGCGAGGTCACCAGCGTCAGGCGATCCTCGCTGAACACGAAGCGCTCGATATGATCGGGCAGCGCGTGCTCGGCGGCGAAGCCGAGATCGGCCGCACCTGCAGTGATTGCGGCTGCGATGTCGGTGCTCTCGCGCTCCTCGATGTCGATGGCGACGTCGCGATGCTCACGCAGGAAGCCGGCCAGCGCCTTTGGCAGATGCTCGGACAGGCCGGAGGTGTTGGCGAGAAAATGCACGCTGGCGCGCACGCCAGAGGCAAAGCCGGCGAGATCGCCGCGCATGGCGTCGATCTGGTGGATGACCAGCCGCGCATGGTCGAGCAGGCTCTCGCCGGCCGCGGTCAACTCGACGCCGCGCCGCCCGCGCTTGAGCAGCGCGACGCCGAGCGCGTCCTCGAGCCCCTTGATGCGCGCGCTGGCCGAGGCCAGGGCCAGATGCGACCGCTCCGCGCCCCGGGTGATGCTGCGCTGGTCGGCGACCGCGATGAAGAGCTGGAGGTCGACGAGGTCGAAACGCATGGCAGGTCTCCCCAGCCTTCGTAGTTCACGAAGGCTGTCTGCGTAACCTCCAGATTGTGCCTGATCGCCGCTTAGGTCAATGTGCCGACATGATCGACCCGCTTCTCATTGTCATCGCCGCCGTCTTCCTGATCGCCGGATTCGTCAAGGGCGTGGTCGGGCTCGGCCTGCCGACCGTGTCCATGGGCCTGCTCGCGGTGAGCATGACGCCGAGCCGCGCGATCGCCATCGTCATCGTGCCCGCCATCGTCACCAACATCTGGCAGACCTTCGTTGGCCCGCATCTGCGCGACATCCTGAAGCGGCTGTGGCCGCTGATGATCGGCACCGTGATCGGATGCTGGCTCAATGCCGGCGCGCTGACCGGGCCGCATGCGCGCTACGGCACGATCGTGCTCGGCGTCCTGCTCGTCATCTATGCCGTGATCGGTCTGAACAAGTTCCAATTCCGCGTCGCGCCACAAAACGAGAAATGGGTGGGCGGCGTGGTCGGTGTCGTCACGGGCGTGATCTCGGCCTCGACCGGCGTGCAGGTGATCCCCTCGATGCCGTTCATGCAGGCGATCGGCATGGAGAAGGACGAGCTGGTGCAGGCGCTCGGCGTGTTCTTCACGACGGCGACACTGGCGCTCGCCTTCAACCTCACCGCCGTTGGGCTGTTGACGCCAGCCAATGTCGTGCCGGGCGCGGTGGGCATGGCCATGGCTTTTGCCGGCATGTTCGTGGGACAGTCGGTGCGAGCACGGATGCCGGCCGAAGCGTTCCGCCGCTGGTTCCTGATCGCGATGATCCTGCTCGGCCTTTACCTCGCCGGCAGCGCGCTGGCGAAAGAGTTCGTTTGAGGGAAGATCGCCCTACGCGGTCATCATCCGTTCGAACGAGCTACCGCGTCTCCAGCATCGCGACGCGGATGCCGAGATAGATGAAGAGGCCGCCGAGCGCGCGGTTGACCCAGGCGATCGCGCCCTCGGATTCGCGCAAGCGGTGGGCGGCTTTCGCCGCGAACGCGGCCAGCACCAGGCACCACAGCGTCCCCGTAAAGATGAAGATCAGGCCGAGCGTCAGGAAGGCGAGCGGCTTGTGCGGTGAATCGGCCGCAACGAATTGCGGCAGGAAGGCCAGGAAGAACAGCGCGACCTTGGGATTGAGCGCGTTGGTGAAGACCCCTTGGAGGAAGACCCGCCGCAGCGAGCTCCGCACCGGCTCGTCGATCGCCGCCGCCAGCACCGGGCGCGACCACAGCATCTGAAGCCCGGTGAACACGAGATAGGCCGCGCCGACCAGCTTCAGGATCGAAAAGGCGGTCGACGAGGCCATCAGCAGGGCCGAAAGGCCGATCGCGGCGGCCGCGACATGGACAAAACAGCCGCAACTGATGCCGAATGCGGCCGCGGCGCCGCCTCGCCAGCCCATCTGCATGCTGCGACCGATGACGTAGACGGAATCAGGCCCGGGCGTGATGTTGAGCAGTACGCCCGACAGGATGAAGAGCCCGATTTCGTGAATGCCCAGCATGCAAAGGTGCCCCCTGCCGCCCGTTCCGGCGGGCGCAATTCCGCTTAGTCGGTTCGGCCGCCGCCGTCCACCGCCGGGATTGCGGAGGATTTACCTCGAATTTGCAATGCGGATCATGCTTCCGCTCGGCCACATCTGCTTTATAAAGGCGAGGTTCTTGAAATGCGGGATTCGAGCCGACTTGCCACGCCGTGGCCAGTCCCAGGTCCCTTCACGATCGCTTATCGATCCCTTGGAGCTTCCGGGATATGGAAAGACGTCTGGCAGCCATCGTCTGCGCCGATGTCGCCGGCTATTCGCGCATGATGGGCAGCGACGAGGCCGGCACCCATGCCGCCTTCAAGGCCCATCGCAGCGCGATCCACCCGATCATCCTCAATCACGGCGGCCGCGTCGTGAAGAACACCGGCGATGGCTTCCTGCTGGAGTTCGCCTCGATCGTCGGCGCCACCGAGGCCGCGATCGCGATGCAGACGCTGATGGCGGAGCGTAACCACCATCTGCCGGCCGACCGCGCCATGCAGTTCCGCCTCGGCATCCACATGGGCGACGTCATCGCCGATGAGGACGAGGTATTCGGTGACGATGTCAACATTGCCGTCCGCCTGGAATCGGTCGCGAGCCCCGGCGGCTTTGCGATCTCGGCCAAGGCCTACAAGGAGGCGAGCAAGCATCTCAGCGTGCCGCTGGTCGATGCCGGCAATCATCGCTTCAAGAACATCAAGGATGCGGTCGGGGTCTGGACCTGGACACCGGAGGGTGCACCGGCGCTCGCTCCCGAGCTCCGGGAGGCGTCCGCCCTCTCGCAACAGTACCGCACCGCGATCGTCGGCGTGCTGCCGTTCGCCAATCTCAGCGATGCCCAGGACGAGTATTTCTCCGACGGCCTCACCGAGGATCTGATCCACGCGCTATCGCTGCAATCCTTCTATCGCGTGCTGAGCCGCAACTCGACCTTCGCCTTCAAGGGCAGGAACACCAGCACCCGCCTGATCGCGCGCGAGATCGACGCCACCTATTTGATCCAGGGTTCGGTACGGCGCGCCGGAGCCAAGATCCGCGTCACCGCCGAGCTGATCGCGCCGGAGACCGGCGAGCAGCTCTGGACCGGCCGTTACGACCGCGACATCGGCGACTTCTTCGCGATGCAGGACGAGATCACGACCAATTTGTCCGCCGCCATCGCCACCGAGATCGTCCGTGCCGAAGCCTCGGCGCCCGCGCGGCTCTCGACGGACGTCACCGCCTGGGATCGCTTCCTCAAGGGGCTGTCGCATTACTACCGACAGACCAAGGAGGACCTGACTGCCGCCGTCGACCTGTTCCGGGAGGCCATCAGGGTGGATCCCAAACTGTCGATCGCGCACGCCTATCTCGCCACGATCCAGATCCAGAGCATCCAATTCGGCTGGGTCAAGGGCACGCGCGAAATGTGGGCCGAGGCGATGAACCTCGCCGAAACCAGCGTCCGGCTCGACCCTCGCTCGTCCTTTGCGTTCTCGATCCTGTCCTGGGCGCACGCCATGGAAGGGCATTACGAGGCGGCGATGGACGCGGCCAAGCGCGCGGTCGCGCTCAATCCCTACGACATGGGCGCGCGCGGCGTGCTCGGCATCTGCCATTTCGTCATCGGCGAGCACCGGGAGGCGATCGAGCTGTTCTCGATGGCCGCGCAGCGCGACAACAGCGACCCGCGCTACCAATGGGCGGCGCTGAACGCCTTCAGTCATTATCTGTTGCGCCAATATGACGCGACCCTGTCATGGGCGCGCGAGCAGCTCTACATCAACCCCAACCACATGCAGGCGCTGGCGATCCGCGCCGCGGCCCTGGCACAATTGGGTCGGACCGCCGAGGCGAGCGAGGCGACCGGCGTGCTGATGGGCAACTACCCGACCCTCAATGTCGATCGTCACTTGCGCAACTTCCACTGGAAGCGGCCCGAGGACCTTGCCCACTATCGCGAGGGGCTGCTGAAGGCCGGCGTACCGCTCGGCAAGCTGACCCTGGTTCAGAGCGACGTCAAACGCGTCGCCGAGTCCTGACCGGCAGGCCGCGGTCCCCCGCAGCCGTTCCCTCAGTCTTCGGCCAAACCCGCCTGCACTTGTTGACAGGACAGTGAATTCGGCCACACTTCGCCACACGCTGAAGTAGTATAGTCTGCTGTCGGTTTGTTAGGACTTTCCGCGCTTGATCGGCGCCTCATTTCACGATTCGCTGTTTTCAGGATTTTGGGCCATGCATGACCCCGCTTCGAAACCGCCGTTCGACCCGTCGATCCAGGTCTCGCCGAACAATCCCTGCCCATTCCTGCGCGGCCTCGTCGGCGAGGGCTTCGTCGAGGGCGGCACTGTCCCGCTCGGCAAGCTGTCGAAGACGATCGCGAACGCGACCGGCGAAACCGGGCTGAAGAAGGCGTCTGCCCGGCTCCAGGTCCGCGGCGTGGCGCTCATCGCCAACGGTCTCGGTCACATCCTCAAGAGCATCTTTTCGGGCGCGCAGCTCGATGCGCTGCGCGGCGGCCCGCTGGACAAGCGCGGTGCCGGCTCGCGCATCCTCGGCGTCGACGGCAAGGTCAACGAGGACGAGATCGCGCGGTTCGCGAGTTTCGGCCGGACTTACACCGATCCGAACGGCGGCTCAGAGCAGGGCCTCAACGCCTCGGAAATCGACATCTTTATGCGCGACAACCTCAAGCGCGCCGGCAGCGCCGCGCGCTGGTACTACCCGCTGCTGATGAAGTTCGAATGGCCGATCCTCCTGAAGATCATCGGCAAGGGCACGGGCGAGGATCGCTATCTCGGCGTTGCCGACGTGCGCACACTGTTCAACGAGCGCCAATTCCCTGCGCCCATCAACCAGCGCCTGGTCCCGCCGGTGCTATCGACCTGCCAGCGCGTGGTGCGGGGCGCCCTTAAGCTTGCGGCCTTGCTGATCGCCGTCGGTCTCGTTGCCCTCGTCTCGGTTGCCGAATTCCCCAATCAGATCCGTGCCGTGCTGCCGCAGAAGGGAATTCTCGTAAATCTCTTGCCGCCGCCCTTGCCCGCGGTCCCGGAGACGAAGGCGGCTTTCTGGCTCGAGCAGAACTGGTCGCTGAAGGATCGGCACTGGTTCCATCATGCCAGCCAGGGCACCGCGACCTTCCCCGTACCGTATGAATGGTTCATGGCGCTGGAGCAGCCGCGGCTCCATCTGTTCTCGAAGCCCGGCATGATGAAGGAGAGCGCCTATCTCGAAGGCTTCGGCTTCATCCCGAGCCCGCAATCGATCCAGACCGACACGACGACGTTGCGTCGCTTCGGTTACGCCAATGTCTACGAGACGACGCAGGCGGCGGACTGGTCGACCAGATGGACGCCGGTGGAGAACGTCGACGGCCTGCCGGTCGGCTTCGCGCGGATGACCGGCGTCGTCGATCCCGCGACCGGCCGTCGCGAGGAAGACAAGATCGGGCTGACCTGCGCGGCCTGCCACACCGGCCAGATCCATTACCAGGGCGTGGACGTGCGCTTCGACGGCGGCCCGGCCATGACCGATCTGAAGAAGCTGGAGCTCTCGACCGGCCTTTCGATCGCCTACACCCTGTATGTCCCGTTCCGCTTCCAGCGCTTTGCCGATCGCGTGCTTGGCCCCGATGCCAGCAAGACGGACCGCGCCGCGCTCAAGCAGAAGCTCAGCGCAATCGGCACGTTCCTGATCGACTGGGCGAAAACCCAGCAAAAGACCGTTGAAAGCAAGAAGACCTGGAACGGCAGGCAGCAGCAGGACACGGAGGAAGGGTTCGGCCGCCTCGACGCTCTCAATCGCATCGGCAACCAGGTCTTCTCGCAGGATCTCGCGCTGAGCGGGATCAAGGGCTTCGAGAAGAACCTGCATGCCCAGGATGCCCCGGTCAGCTACCCCGCGATCTGGACCGTGCCCTGGTTCAAATTCGCCCAGTACGACGCGTCGATCGAGCAGCCGTTGATCCGCAACGCCGGCGAAGCGCTCGGCGTGACCGCGCTGCTCAACCTGTCCGACGCCTATCCGGAGGACCGGCTGTGGCGGTCCTCGGTGAACATCAGGACACTCGGCTGGATCGAGGACATGCTGAGAGGCCCCGATCCGTTCAAGCCGGCCGATCCCTCTGCCGATCCGAAATTCGGCGGCCTGCTGGCGCCGCAATGGCCCTCGCAGATCCTCGGCGATGCATGGAGGATCGATCAGGCCAAGGTCGAGAACGGCCGCAAGATCTACACCGAGATGTGCTCCGGATGTCACCTGCCGGCCGTCAACACCAAGGCTTTCTGGTCCTCGACACATTGGGAGCCGAACGGCGACAGCAAGGTGCTGAACGCGGTCACGATTTCCCTCAAGGAGATCAATACGGATCCCGAACAATCTCTTGTTCTCAGCAACAGGATCGTCGATGTGCCCGGCTTCCTGAAGGTGAATACGGCCGACCTCCAGAAATGGTGGCAATGCGACATCCCCACCGCGAGCAAATCACCCAATGAGATGGTCTATGCGCTCGGCCTGATGACGGTGGTCGACCTCGTGGCCCGTAAATGGATGGACGACGAGAAGGTCCCGGAGGCGGAACGGGCGAAAATATGGAATCTCGCGCGCAAGAATTGTCTCAATCCGGCGCCTGATCCGCGCTATCGGGCGCGTCCGCTGAACGGCATCTGGGCAACGGCGCCCTATCTGCACAACGGTTCGGTGCCTTCGCTGTACTGGTTGCTGAAGCCGGCGAGCGAGCGCCCGACCAAATTCTGCATGGGCCGCCGCGACTATGATCCCGTCACCGTCGGCTTTGCGGTGACCGCGGATAAGAAATGCAAGACGGGCGAAACGGAGTTCTCGGCGGGATCGGAGAAGGACCCGATCCAGGGCAACAGCGTGCTCGGTCATTCCTTCGAGCGCAAGGAAGGCGAACCGAAGCGCGATGGCGTCATCGGCCGCGTGTTCAAGGACGATAACGAGCGCTACGATCTGATCGAGTATTTGAAGACGCTGTAGCGCGACCAGAGTTCTTCATCATGGCCGGGCTTGTCCCAGCCATCCACGTCTTGCCACCCGGCGCGAAAGACCGTGGATGCCCGGGACAAGCCCGGGCATGACGGAGTTTGTGGCGCAATGACGCGCTCTCTCCTCACTTAAACAACGGCGTGCCCGGCACGAAGGCGTCGAAGGCGGCCCAGAACTGGGAGCGGTAGCGATCCTGCTCCTGGAGGATCTCGTGCTTGGCGCCGGCGATCACGAGGTGGGAGCCGGCGCGTAAGTGATAGGCGAACTCCTCGATCGCCGCGGTCGAGACCACCGCGTCGTTGGAGGCCGCCAGCATCAGGATCGGCTGGCGGATCTGCGAGGGGTAGTTCTTGCCCTTGAAGGTGTTCATGGCGCGGAAGGCGGTATCGGCCCAGGCCACGGTCGGTGATGCCAGCCCGAGCGTCGGGTCCTCCTCCAGGATCGCGGCATTGCGCGCATAGCGCACCGGATCGCTGGTCACGGGATTGTTGATGAAGGGATCGAGCCCGGTGAGACGGTCGCTGCCGCCGGGGACATAACGCCCCCCCTGCCCGAGCAGGCGCATGGTCTTGAGCAGCGCACGCACCGGAAGCGAGGTGGTGCGCCCGGGCAGGTCGATCATCGGCGCCGACAACACCATGCGGTCGAACCAGCGCTTGCCCGCATGCGCCACCCGCAGCATCACCGTGCCGCCCATGGAATGGGCCAGCGCGAAGAACGGCGGCGGGCAATCCGGCAGCACGACCTGCTGCACGAACGCCTCCACGTCGACCTCGAAATCGGAGAAGTCGCGCACATAGCCCTTGCGCGGGTCGCGCAGGCGGCGCGAGGAATGGCCCTGCCCGCGCCAGTCGATCATCGCCACTGCAAAGCCGCGGTCGCGCAAATCGCGCACGGTCTCGAAATATTTCTCGATCTGCTCGCTGCGTCCGGTGAAGACGCAGACGGTGCCCTTGCGGTTCGCCGGCGGCGCCCAGCGCGCAAAGCGCAGCTCGGCACCATCGGGCGTCTTGATGGTACCGCTGACGACGTCTTCGGGGACGGGATTGGACGGGATCGAGACCAGCGTCATGATTGGAAGTGCTTGGGCGCGAAGTGCTGCAAATCAAGGGGCGGGAGCGCCGAAAAGGCGCTGATTCCCGCCCTCTTGAACGCCGTCTCGTTCCACCCATATCATCTTCGTGCAGGCCGCTACCAGTGTTTCGGATCCGGAACATCAGGCTGCACACAGACTAAAGCCCGGCCCGATTGGCGGGCGGGTTACCAACAGTCGCTCAATGGAGGACTTGACCATGCGTAGCTATGATCTCACCCCCTTCTATCGTTCCACCGTCGGCTTCGACCGCCTCTTCAGCCTGCTCGACCAGGCCAACTCGGACGGCAGCCCCGGTTATCCCCCCTACAACATCGAGCGCACCGGCGAGAACGCCTACCGCATCACCGTTGCGGTCTCGGGCTTCGCCAGGGATGAGCTCTCCATCGTCGCGAAGGAAAACACGCTGACGATCAAGGGTGAGAAAGTCGCCAACGAGAACAGCAAGTCCGAAGTGATCTACCGCGGCATCGCCGCGCGTGCCTTCGAGCGCGCCTTCCAGCTCGCCGACTTCGTGCAGGTGAAGGACGCCTCGCTGGAGAACGGGCTGCTTCACGTCGACCTCGTCCGTGAGATTCCTGAGGCGAAGAAACCGCGCCAGATCGCGATCAACACCAGCGCACCGAAGGCGCAGGTGATCGAGAACTCGGCCGCGCAAGCCGCCGCGTAAATCACGTCGACAGCCACCAAGCTGCGAAAACGCCCCGGTGCCCCGGGGCGTTTTCATTTTGCGTTGCATCACAGAGTGGTGAGAAGGCGTAACACCGCCGCCGCGCGCTCCGTCCTTTTGGCATCGAACCCAAAACAAGACGGAGAAAGATCATGTCACTCTGGCGCAGCCTTTTTGTCGCCGCGAGCCTGTTGGCGGCTCCCCTCAGCCTTGCCCATGCGCAGACATCGCAGACGGTGAAGGCGAAAAACGTCGTGCTGGTGCACGGTGCCTGGGCCGACGGCTCGAGTTGGTCGGAGGTGATCCCGATCCTCCAGGCCGCAGGGCTGCACGTCACCGCCGTACAGAATCCGCTGTCGTCGCTTGCGGATTCGGTCGAGGCGACCAAGCGCGCGCTGGCTGAGCAGGATGGACCGACGGTGCTTGTCGCGCATTCCTGGGGCGGCACCGTGATCAGCCAGGTCGGCACTGATCCAAAAGTGTCCGGGCTCGTCTATGTCGCCGCACGCGCGCCCGATGCGAACGAGGATTTCGTCGCGCTGTCGAAGCAGTTTCCGACCGGCCCGGTGCGCGCCGGAATCGTCGAACGCGACGGCTACACAAAATTATCGGAAGACGCCTTCCTGAAATATTTCGCCAATGGCGTGAAGCCGGAACAGGCCAGGGAGCTTTATGCCGTGCAATGGCCGACCGCAGCGTCGATCTTCGCCGGCCGCACCACGGAAGCGGCGTGGCATTCGAAGCCGAGCTGGTACGCGGTGTCGAAGAACGACTACACCATCAATCCCGATTTCGAGCGCTTCCTCGCCAAGCGCATGAACGCCACCACGATCGAACTCGATGCCGGCCACCTCTCGCTGGTGTCGCATCCGAAGGAGGTCGCGAATTTGATCCTGGAGGCGGCGGGATATCCGCGGAGCTAGGCCGTGATCGCCGTATTGCAAAAGCGCCCGAGATTTTCGGGCGCTTTTTGTTTTGCCCACTCTCTCCCCGATGTCGTCCCTGCGAACGCAGGGACCCATACCGCGTGATCTATCGGTGGGGATGAGGTGCCAGTACCGGACTCCGAATCTTCGCCAAACTTCTCCCTGGGGTTATGGGTCCCTGCGTTCGCAGGGACGACAGCGAGAGTGCGCTATCGCATCAAACTCGCGACGCTAATCCAGCCCCTGTGCGGCCGGCATCTCCTGCGTCGGCAGGATCGTTGGGGCCGGCTTCGCCTGACCGACGGTTGGCGCAATGGCTTGTGGCGCGGCCTCGGCAGGCTTGGCCTGCGCGGCAGCGGTCTGCTGCGGTGCCTGCGCCTGCGGCGCCTGAGCCTGCTGCGCCACCGGCTCCGCCGGTTTGGCGGCCGCGACCGGCCTCTCGCCGCGCGGCGGGGCGGCCCTCGGGAGCGGCACAGCGCGGCTCGCCACGTGCGGGATCAAGGCCGGCGGCCGCGGCGGGCCGCTGCGGATCACGGTCGGCGGCGGCAGCGCGCTTTGCGGACCGTAAGGCGAGGCCGCGCGCTCGTCATAGGCGGGCGCCATGCCGTAGGCGTCCGCGGCCGGCATGAAACGGATGATCCGCCCGTCGCGGGCATCGATCACGAGCCGGCCGTCGTCGCCGCGACGGTCGATCACCGCGATGGTGTAGACG